>NZ_JBFUHV010000062.1:0-46851 GCF_056402215.1 Rhodococcus sp. P4_B6
CTGAACTACTGCATGCTGCTGCCCGGCCCGGAGGCGCAGCAACTCGCGATCTACACCGGGTGGCTGCTCAACGGCACCCTCGGCGGGCTGATCGCGGGGGTGCTGTTCGTGCTGCCGGGCATGCTCGCGATGCTCGGGCTGGCGGCGATCTACGTTGCCTTCGGGGCCACCACCATCGTGCTGGCGCTTTTCGCGGGGATCGCCCCGGCGGTGCTGGCGGTGGTGGTGCAGGCCGTCACCCGGGTCTCCAAGCGCGCGTTGACCCGGCCTGCGCACGTGGTGATCGCGGTCTGCGCGTTCTTTGCGCTGGCGCTGTTCGCGGTGCCGTTCCCGATCGTCATCGCCGTGGCCGGGTTCGCAGGTTGGCTCATCGGCCGCCGTGGTGGCGTCGAAACCAGCAAGAAGACCCCGGAAGACGGAGAGGAGGCGCCGCCGTTGATCGCCGACGACGCCCTGCACGCCGATGCCCCCAGCCTGCGCCGCACGGTGCTCGTCCTCGGTGTCGGCGTGATCGCCTGGGCGATCCCGATGGTCGCGGTGATCGTGTTCACGGGCCGGCACAGTGTGTTCACCGAGCAGGGATTGTTCTTCTCCGGGACCGCGCTGGTTACCTTCGGCGGCGCCTACGCGGTCCTCGCGTTCGTCGCGCAGAAGGCGGTGGAAACCTATGGCTGGCTCACCCCCGGGGAGATGGTCCGAGGTCTCGGCCTGGCCGAGACCACCCCGGGCCCGCTGATCATGGTGGTGCAGTTCGTCGCGTTCCTCGGCGCCTACCGCCACCCGGGTGACCTCGATCCGTGGGTCGCCGCAACCCTGGGTGCGCTGCTGACCACCTGGGTGACGTTCGTGCCGTGCTTCGTGTTCATCTTCCTCGGCGCCCCCTATGTCGAACGGCTCCGCAACAACCAACATCTGACGTCTGCGCTGTCCGGCATCACCGCCGCCGTCGTCGGTGTGATCGCCAACCTCGCCTTCTACTTCGCCGTCCACACCCTCTTCACCGACGCCTCCCTCACGCATTGGGGTCCGATCCACCTCCTGGTGCCGGACCTGTCCACGCTCCGCCCGGTCGCCGCGGTCATCGCGGTCCTCGCCGGAGTGATGATCTACCGGCTGCACTGGTCCGTGCTGCGCACCCTCGGGGTGTGCGCGCTGCTCGGGCTTGCCGCCGGCCTTTCCGGGCTCCCGGTCACCTGACCGTCTCCCACCCGCGCACCCGCAATCGACTTGGAAAGGACGGACTTCGATGACGTCGACAGCCGCCGCCGTACTGGCCGCCGAGAGAAGTGTCGAGGGCCAGCTCCCGGTCTGGCTCGCCCTCGCGATCATCGCTCTGGTCCTGCTCGGTGGATACGCCGCCACCGCCGGCACCGCCCGATCGGACCGGCGAGGCAGTGCACGACCGCCGCGACCGGAACCACTCGGCCACCCACTGGACCGAATCGACCCGGTCCAGCGACCGAACACGTGGGCCGGGAAGTTTCTCTGCGAGCGCCAGCGAGTGCAGGTTGAGAAAGTTCTCGGAGCACTCTGTCGGGCGGCGATTTTGGTCGCGTGATCGGGCCGGGCCAAACAGCTGAACTCGGCAAAGGTGGAGATCACCGCATCGTCCGGTTCATCAGACGGGTCACTCGGGATGAGGTGACGAAGTGGTGGCGCTGCTAGCTGAGTGCGGAGACAGCCGCGGCGACGGTGACCGTGTTGAAAACAAATGCGATCACGGCGTTCGCAGTGACGGTTCGGCGCATCTTCTGTGAGGTCACATTGACGTCCGTGGTGCCGAACGTCGTCATGACGGAGATGGCGAAGTACAGGTAGTCGGACGGCTCGGCGTCACCCGTGCCTGGAAATTCGAGCGCTTTGCCGCCCTCGACAAGGTTGTCCGCGTAGAAGGTGACCGCGTATGACACAGCGACGGACAGCCAGGCCACCACGATCAACGCGATAGCGACTCCCACCCGGGGGCCGGTAGGCAGTGTGTCGCCCCCGCGGCCCGGTAGCCAGACCATCGCGACAATCAGTGCGCCAGCGGCGAAGAAGAGGGAGACCCCGGGCCCTGGAGCAGTACCCAGAACGTAGCGTTGCAGGACTGTGCCTCGAGCTTCCCGACTCGCCCATCCGTGGATAGCCGATGACGTTGCGGACGAAAACGCCGTGACGGTCGCGATGAGGTAAGTGACTGTGTACGCGAGGAGTGCGACGACGCAGCCGTTGGCGACGGAGACTGTGCCCCACCAAGCCTTCCCGGCTAGAAGAACCGCTGCCGTGATCACGGCTACGGCGAGGCTGGCGGATATGCGACGGCGCTCGGACAACCATCCACGTCTTCGCGAGGATGACGTGGGCTCGGTATGCCATCTCATCGTGACGTCATCGGCTTCCACGGAGCACGCGCAGAGCCACGCATCTCGGTAGCAGCGGCCAACGGGGTTGCGTGGCAGAATATTTCATCAACATAAGCTCCGGACATCGAGAGCCCCGTTCGTCGTCCCGTGTTACCGCCGACCGCCCGTGTTATCACTTCCGCTACACAGGGTGTGTGGCGGCGCGTGCTGCGTGGGCCTTGCTCACGCAGTATGACCTGAGCTGGCTCACCCGGTAAGCAGGGACACGATCGCGGGTCGATTGTTCGTCGAGAATCGCTGCCACACGCACCCAGAAAATTGTCGGGTGAGAGGACGAAGGTGGGGCAGATGTCATCCTCGGCCGACCCCTCGGGCAGGCGCGCGCCTCAGAGTGGACAGAGTTGAGAGCGCCCGCCATGTCGGAGAGGCCGTGGCCCCGAGGATGGAGCGCCACTACGATTCCGGTCCCGAACGGTTCCGACGGGTTCGTTCGAGTCGGGCGGCGGTGGCGAGGAGTTTGACCACGGCCCCGATGATGACCAGATTGAGAATCATCTGGGTACTGACCAGGATGCGCGCCGGATCGGTGCGGGGAACGATGTCGCCGAATCCGACGGTCGTGGACACCTCGATCGTGAAGTAGAGGGCCCGGGTGTGGTCGAGGTGCTGGTTGAACGATGCAGGTGTGGTCAGTGACAGGGACAGGTAGGTCGTGGCGAAGAGGACGAGGAACAGGGAGATGACCGCGACCAACGCTTCGATCGCTCGCAGTTCGGGGACCGGGGCGCGGACGATTCGACGAATCTGCCACGCCAGCACGCAGGCGAGGAGCAGACCGCCGATCGATACCCGGATGAAGGCGTTGCGTTCGGTGTAATCCCTGGCCGGCACCAGGTAGTACACACCGAAGAGCAGCACCCAGGTCACCGCGACAGCGAGGATCGCGCGCACGATTGCCCGCCGCCGGCGACGGCGATCCATGTCGAACAGGCTCCGCGCTGTCACCACGAGGATCAGTCCGGGTGGCCGGGTCGAGCTCGATCCGCGGTGTGCGCACTGAGCGCCGCCACCCACGCCGGGAACACCACCGTCACCCCCAGGCCGACACTGACGACCCCCGGGCTGAGCCGGCCCGGTGCGCGACCTCGACGGCGTTCTGGAGGTCGCCGGTGAGCTGACCCCGTTTCCCTACTCGCCGCTGGCATTGTCGCCGTGGTGGGTTGGGGCGAGCACGTCGTCGGCGCTGCGGGGTTCGGTGCGGGGCTGCTGGTTGAGCGTGTGGCGCGTGATGGAGGATTGTCGGTAGACCTCCTTGCGGGTTCGCATGATGTTGCCCAGGGGTGCGTGCTCGGCGGTGACCCGCCAGGGTGTGAAGGACAGGGCGTCCATCTTCTCCAGGTTGTCCGGCCCGGAAATGTCCTGTTGCGGCAACCGCAGCCTGGCCACCGTGACGAACGGCGACAGCTGCTCGGGCCACTCCACGGTGAGATCCTCCACCGGCATCCGCCCCAGGTCGGTGCAGAGCTGAACCTGGATGTCGAAGGCGTAGGGCCGCTCCTGCAGCTCGGCCTGCAGGGCCGGCCGGAAGACCTCCGGCGCCGAGGCCGGATCGATCACGCGCCGGACCACCTTCTCCGCGAACTGCAGGTCGGGGGCGATGCGCACCTTGGCGATGTAGTCCCCGTGCCGGACGGCGCCCATCGTCCAGTAGCGCGACAGCAGCAGGTTGACCTGGGGGATCTGCGACATGCGCAGGTAGGCCAGGAACTCATCCCACGCCCAGTCGTCCTGGTCCAGTGTTCCCTTTCCGGTCACGAACTCGGCATAGAAACGATGCGCGCCCGCCGGTCCCTGGGAGAAGTAGGCAGAGGCGTCGAAGAACAAGTCCTGGATGAACAGGTAGTGCTCGATGGTGTTGCAGAAGAAGGTCGGTGCGTTGATGGTGTTGTAGTCGAACGTGCCGGTGTCCGGTTCGTCCTCGAGCAGGGTCGGGCCGTCGATGTCGAAGATCTTCAGCGCCAGCCCCTTCGCTGTGCCCAGTTGCGCGTCGGCCCCGGTGTGCGGGGCGCCGTTGGAGAAGCGGATGAGGCCGTCGTGGGTTCCCGGCGTCGCGTAGATGCCCTGGGCGTACTCGGGGGGAAGCCCGGTCAGGATCTCCACCTGCCCTCGGACCAGCCCGTACCCCGTGGCGTGGGCGTCGCGGACGGCCCGTCCGGTACCACCGGCGGTGACCGACTCGGCGACGAAACTCGTGGTCTTGTCGACCACCGTCTGCAGATTGTGGTCGAACTGCGGTTCCTCGTGTTCGACATCCCGCGTGTAGGGGACGAACCGTGCTGTCGTCATGACGTCGACCTCTTCTCGGAGTCCGTGGTAGCGCCCTCGGGGGGTTGGGCAGGCCCGTCGTCGTCGAGTTCGGCCAGCCAGCGCAGCGCGCGCAGGCCCGGCATGAAGCAGTACTCACCGCCGCGGGTGACCACGAAGCTCGGCATGTTCTGCAGGCGGCGCCGGATCGGTTTCTCCGGGATGGTGGCGCTGCCCGTTCCGCCGTGGTGCCCGGCCACCGGGTCCTTCTCGCCGGGGTGGCCGATGAAGTTGCCGTCATTGACCCACTGGGCCTTGATGAACTCGAACTGTCGGTCGAGGTGGGCCCCGAAGAAGAGGCCGACCATGCCCCGGTCGGCGCCGTCGTCGTCCAGCACGCCGTCGGGCAGCGGCGGCCCGTAGGTGGTGCCGCGGCGGATGAGGCGGTGCATCCGCACGTCGCCGATGATGTTCGCGTCGCGGGGGTTGATGCGCCGGATGTGCGCTCCGGCGGGGCACCGGAAGCCGCGGTCGTCGTTCTCCCGGTACAGGAAGTCGTTGTTGCGCTGCGGATCGGCGCCCAGCGCCGCGTCGTCGTGCTCCGGGGTCAGCGCCAACGGTGCCCCGGACGGCCAGCGCCCGACCATCTTCGCCGCCAGCAGCGCCTCTTCCTCGGCGCTGGCGGAGTTCGCGCGCAGGTACTGACGCCAGGCGGCCACCTTGGTGTGGACCTTGCGCACGGCAGCGTAGGTTCCGTTGCGTCCCAGCACATCGGGGCTGGGCATGGGCGGCAGATTGCCGGTTTCGTCGGGGTAGCCGAGGATGAACTCGCCGGCCTTGATCGGGGCTTCCCGGGGGTTGGAGCCGGACAGCGCGAGGCCCTCGATGTTCGGATGGCTGATGCCGTCGCGGAAGCCGAGGGTGGTGCGCCCGGTCGGGAGTTGGTGGACCTCCTGCTGCCAGATCACCGTGACACCGGGGGTGTCCTGGTAGGCGGCGCGGGCCCGCTCCAGCGCCTTGTCCAGCCGCGCCGTATCGGGTGAGAGGGCACTCAACGCCACGTGCACATCGGCCGTGCCGAAGGGTGGCTCCCAGTGGGCGGGGGCATTCTCCCCGACGTCGCCGATCAGGTCCGCGCGCGCGGCCATGCCCTGCCGGAACGCCTCCGGAAAGCTGTCCAGCGACTCCTGCGGCACTCCCAGGACCTGCAGTCCCTGGTAGGTGAACGCCACCGCCACCCAGGCGTCCTGGCTGGCGTTCGCGGCGGGGATACCACCCGCGATCGCCGGGAGCAGCCGCTGCAGCAGGGCACGCCCGGCATGGCGGTCATCTAGGCGCAGGAAGACCAATCTTCCCTCGTAGGGTGCGGGCCGTGGCCGCAGTGCCCCGCTTTGGATGTCGTCGATCTCGATGCTCACGCTGGGTCCGCTCGTGCTGTCCGCGGCGTTCATGATCGCTGGTGCCTCCACATCGGTGCCTGGACGGCCCACCGGGCGGCCGTCGCGCCTGCCGGCCTCGTCCCCGAGGCGACGTCGGGCCCGCCCTCGGGGGGTCGGTGCTGTCGGGTTCTCTAGTCAGCGGCTTCGTCCATCAGCTTCTGAAAGGCAGGCGTGGCCAGCAACTCGGCGTTGGCCGGGTTCTCCAGCGCCGCCCGGAACTCGGGGGTGTCGAGCACCGCCTGGAACGCCTCGTTCACCCGTTGGTCCTTCCAGATCTGCTGAACGGTCAGATCGGGGTAGGCACTGACGAAGATCGACGCGGGCCCCTGGTGGGCGACGAACCAATCCTTCACCCCCGGATCGGTGATACCGGGGAACCCTTCGCTGTGTGTGAAGACCCTCTCGAAGTTGGTCCCGACGACGGTCTTGGCGAAGTCGTCGATATAGGCGTCCCAGGAGCCGTCGAAGACGCTGGCGAACATGTATCGGGTGTCGTTGTCGAACATCGCGTGGCGTGCGTCGTGCAGGGTGCCGACCTGGTGCAGTGCGGCACGGCTCCCCCCGTCGGGGTTTCGCAGGTTCGCGGCTTGTGCGGCGAGTTCCTCACGCAACGCATCCGCATGGCCCGCCTTGATCGTGGTGAAGACGGTGAACTCGCTGCACACCCCGTCCCTCTTGCCCGGGCGGTCGGGCTGAGCCGACGGGGTTGCATCTGTCGTTGCAGCCATGTGGATCTCTCCAATCACGGATCCGGCCGAGGCTCGCCCGGCGCTCGGAGATGAGTCCCCCTGCCCTTCCAGCCAAGCACTACCGGCCGGTGATGACCAGGGTCGACACACCAGGTCGGCGAGGCACGCCCCCGATACCGAACCAATGGCGACCGGCTCCTTCTGCACCGTGTGGGTGCGTGTGATCGGGCTTGACCTCGACGACTGCGCTGCGAGAACCTGCTCTGGTAGGTGCACGCCCAACCTGAGGAACCGTCTTCCGAACAGGACCCCGTCATGGACACTGCCCGATTCTTCGAACTGGCGACGGAGTCCTTCGAAGTCCTCGGTGTCCTGTCGATGGTGCTGGGGTTTCTCCTCGCCTTCATCCTCGCGGCCCGAACGTGGAAGCGAACTGCCGATGGTGGTCGGGCGTTCAAAATGCTGCGTAACGCGCTGGGCGGGGCAATCCTGTTCGGCCTGGAGCTACTGGTCGCGGCGGACATCGTCAAGACCGTCACCTCCACCCCGTCGCTCACGGACGCTGCGATCCTGGGGTTGATCGTGCTCATCCGGACCGTGCTGAGCGTGTCCATCGAAATCGAGATCGACGGCGTCGCCCCGTGGAAGAAGGCGTTCGTCACCGGACCGCAGGTCATCGCGCAGGCGGCCCGCCAATCGGGAGGCCCGGACCGGTGAGGTCCCGGCCGGTCCTCAGGGCGTGGGTCTGCGGGATCTGGCCGACCCGATTCGGATCGACTCGACCAACCCGGACGATCCGATGTGGGAGCTGGCCGTGGTGCGGGTCGCCAGGGCTGATGATCGCTCGTGAGAGCTGCGGCCGGCCATCAGACAACCTCGAAGTTGATCGACATGGGTTTCCACACGATGTGCGCAGCGAATCGGCGGGTCGGGGAGGGTGTCGGAAAACGTGCCGTTCGTCAATGCCGATGTCCCCTCTGGCGATTCAGCGGCCCTTCGCGGCGACGGCGGGGGGAGTGCGGACTTGGCGAGGTCGGGTAGTGCCGCGGGCGGACTTCGGCGACGATTGGTCATATGGCCGAGACCCCGGGCGAGGCAGAGTTCCGCCGGCTGCGGACGCCGCGAGCGGCGGCGGTCGCCGGCGTTGTCTTCGGTGTCCTGTTCGCCTCCAGCATCGTCTTGCTGCACACCGCGCTGCCGACTGCCGCCTCGTCGCCGTGGCTGCACCACCAATCCCAGATCACGATCGCCCTGGTGCTGGCTCCCTTCGCGGGCATCGCCTTCCTGTGGTTCATCGGTGTGGTCCGGGACAGGTTCGGGGAACTCGAAGACCGTTTCCTCGGGACCGTCTTCCTGGGCAGTGGGCTGTTGTTCCTCGCAATGATGTTCGTGTCGATGGCACTGGCGGGCGGGCTGCTCGCGGTCTCCCACAACGCAAACACGCCCCAGGCCGAGCTGCTGTACTTCGGCCGTGAGGTGATGCTGCACGTCGACAACGTCTACGGGGTGCGGATGGCCGCGGTGTTCATGATTTCGTTGGGCACCATCTGGCTGCGCACCGGCCTGATGCCGCGGTGGCCGGCCATCACCACCTACCTGCTCGCACTCGCACTGCTGGTGGTCGTCAGCTTCAGCTTGTGGGTGATGTTGGTGTTCCCGGCGTGGGTGGTGGTGGTCAGTGTGTACATCCTCGCCGGGGATCGAGCTCGACCCGGCCACCCGGACTAATTCGCCGACGGCGGGCAATTCTGCGCGCGGTCCTCGCTGTCGCGGTGACCTGGGTGCTGCTCTTCCGGCGATCTTGGTGGACATGTTGCGGGCCTCCGATTGAAATGAAGAGAATTCGAGCAGGGCTCGAGGCACCCCAGTGATCGTGCGCCCCGGCAGCGTCGACGACGCAACGGTTCCTCCCCGAGCTTCGTGTGGAGGAACGGAGCGGACGCCGCTGGTGCGTGGTGGGTGATGACACCGCGCCGCGCTTGCCGGACGATGAGGAGGCAGGAGGCCCGCAGGCCGACCTGTGGGAGTCGTGCTCATATCGGCTCGCCGATGGTAGTCGACCTGCCCGCGCCGAATGCCCTCGATCACGATCGGCGACGCACACCGACGCCGCACCCCGAACAGTCGGGAGAGCGCATGAGCCGCAACATCTTCGGCCCCACCCAGCCGAACACCGGAAGCACCGCCCGCGACCACCTCGCGAACGAACGAACCTATCTCGCTTGGCACCGCACCGGGATCAGCGTCGCCGCACTCGGTGTCGCGGTCGCCAAGCTCGCACCGAACCGGGGCGGGCACGCCGTGGCCGCCGGGTTCATCCTGCTCGCCGCGGGACTGCTGGTATCGGCCTACGGCACCGTCCGCTATCGGGTCATCAGCAGGCAAATCGAGTCCGGCGAATTCGCACCGGCCACCTTCACCGCCGTCGTCACCTCGACCATCGTCACCCTGCTCGCCCTCGTCGCGGTGGTGGTCCTCCTCTGACCGAAGGGAACGGCGTCCATCCACCCCTTGGCGCGGGGTGTTCCATGGGCGGCGTGCGCGGCGATGACAGCGGAACCTGGTGTCGCTCATCCCGAGATGCCCACCCTCTGCGGCCGCCGGGCCCCGCCGGCCGACACCGCCCGCTGGCCCGTGATCTCAGGGTTTGCCGTGCGTCGAACGTGAAGGACAGGCTCATCGCCGTGGGTGGTCCGCATGTGACTAACAGCCCTGGTCACGTGGAGGCGATGGTGCTGTAGTGGAGGGGCAGGGGGAAACCCGGCATGAGGAGTTCGCCATGGCCAAGCCGTTCAGAGGTGTCGTCAACCTCGATATTCGTGACTCGGTCCCGGACTGGGGACCGTACGAGCAGCCGAAGGCGCCGCCCGGCTCACCGAACGTGCTGTACATCGTCCTCGACGACGTCGGGTTCGGCGCGCTGGGCTGTTACGGCGGGCCGATCGACACACCGAACATCGACAAGATCGCCGCCAATGGTCTGCGGTACACCCAGTGGCACACCACCGCCCTGTGCTCCCCGACCCGGTCCTGCCTGCTGACCGGCCGCAATCACACCACCAACGGGATGGCCTGCATCAGTGAGGCCGCGAGCGGATTCCCGAGTGCGAACGGGCACATCCCACCGGAGTGCGCGACCCTCGCCGAGGTCCTGGTCGAGCAGGGCTTCAGCACGGCGATGGTCGGCAAGTGGCATCTGTGCGCCGAGGACGAGATGAATTTGGCCTCCACCAAACAGAACTGGCCGGTCGGCCGCGGCTTCGACCGCTTCTACGGCTTCCTCGGCGGGGAAACCAACCAGTGGTACCCGGACCTGGTCCACGACAACCACCCCGTGCAACAACCGGCCACCCCGGAGCAGGGCTACCACTTCAGCGTCGACATCACCGACAAGGCCATCGAGTACCTCGACGACGTCAAGGCGATCGCCCCCGACCGGCCGGTGTTCCTGTACTACGCGCCCGGCTGCGGGCACGCACCCCACCAGGTGCCCCAGGAATGGGCCGACCGCTACCGCGGCAAGTTCGACGACGGCTACGAGGCGATGCGCGAGCAGATCCTGGCCCGGCAGAAGGAACTCGGCCTGATCCCGCAGGACACCGAGCTGCCCCCGATCAATCCGATCGGCACCCCCGACACCCGCAGCGGACCCGACGGGCAACCATTCCCGGCGATGGACTTCACCCGCCCCTGGGACACCCTCGCCGCCGACGCGAAACGCCTCTTCGCCCGAATGGCCGAGGTGTACGCGGGATTCCTCTCGCACTGCGACCACCAGATCGGCCGCCTGATCGCCTACCTCGAGGACACCGAACAACTCGAGAACACCCTCATCGTGCTGGTCTCCGACAACGGCGCCAGCGGTGAGGGCGGCCCCGACGGTTCGGTCAACGAGAACAAGGCCGCCAACGGCGTGCCGGACGATCTGGCCGAGAACCTGAAGATGATCGACGAACTCGGCAGCCCCAAGACCTACAACCACTACCCGAACGGGTGGGCGATGGGCTTCAACGCCCCGTTCAAGATGTGGAAGCGGTACTCGTTCAACGGCGGCACCAGCGACCCCTGCATCATCTCCTGGCCGGCCGGGATCGCCGCCCGCGGCGAAAACCGCGACCAGTACCACCACGCCATCGACGTGGTCCCGACCCTGCTGGACTGCCTCGGCCTCGAACTCCCCGACACCGTCAAGGGCTACACCCAGCACCCGCTGCAGGGGGTGAGCATGCGCTACAGCTTCGACGCGGCCACCATCCCGACGGCCAAGCACACCCAGTTCTACTCGATGCTCGGCACCCGAGGCATCTGGCACGACGGCTGGAAGGCGGTCACCACCCACCCGGCGATCAGCGGCTGGGCCCGGTTCCCCGACGACACCTGGGAGCTCTACCACACCCAGATCGACCGCACCGAGCTCCACGACCTCGCCGCCGAGGAGCCCGGGCGGCTCGCCGAACTGATCGGGCTGTGGTTCCACGAGGCCGGCGCCAACCAGGCGTTCCCGCTCGACGACCGGTCTGGGGTCGAGATCCTCACCACCGCGCGCCCCCAGCTCGCGCCGCCGCGCAACCGCTACGTCTACCGCCCCGGTGGCGCCGAGGTCCCCGAGTCGGTCGCGGTCAACATCCGCAACCGCTCCTACTCGATCGGCGCGCTGGTCGATCTCCCCGAACCCGGGGCGTCCGGGGTGCTGTTCGCGCACGGCAGCCGCTTCGGTGGGCACGCCCTCTACGTCAAGGACAACCGGCTGCGTTACGAGTACAACTTCCTCGGCAGCGAACAGCGGATCGTCGCCACCGAGGACCTGCCGACCGGGGAGAACCTGATCCTGGCCGCGTCGTTCGACAAGGACGGTGAGGACCCGCCCGGAACCGCCCACGGAACCCTGACCCTGTTCTACGGGGACCGGAAGGTCGGCGAGGGCCGGATCAAGACCCAGCCCGGCAAGTTCAGCATCGCCGGCGAGGGCCTTACCGCCGGCCGCGACACCGGCGAACCCGTCACCGACGACTACCCCGGGACCGCGCCGTGGGCGTTCACCGGCGGCACCCTGCACCGGGTGGCCGTCGACGTCAGCGGCGAACCCTACGTCGACCTCGAACGCGAAGCCGCCGCCATGCTCTCGCGCGAATAACCGCAACCCGCGTCGAGCCGAGCGAGCCACCCGCGCCCGACGAGGCGGAGCCACCCACCGGGCGATACGGGTTTTCGCCCGGCGGGTGCCGGCGGACCTAGAGAACCGCACCCACCGCGGAACGGAGCAGGCAACCGCAGGGGGGTTGCTTGCCCGGGCCGCCACCGTGCGGTGGTCGTGCGTGTAGTGATAGCTGCGGAACGCGGGTCGAATTCTCTGCCATCCGAGGATGACCACGCACCGTCTCGAGTGGAGTACTGCTTGATTGTCGGCATCCACTCACCTCCCGCGAGGCGTCAGGTCACCGAAGCCATCGAGCACAGGCATGCCCGTTCCCGGCCCCGCCGCTCGGCGTCGCTTCCGCTCTCTTCATTTTCGAATGTGTAGCGAATGGTGAACGGTTTGTTCGTGATGAAGAGGATGACGCAGTCACTTTCCTCGGTCGCACCGTGGTACATCGTCATCCCCTCGGGGAACCAGACGAAGGACCCCGGGCCGAAGTCCCCCTTGTTGGTCCGCAGGGTCCCGCTGAGCACATACATGCCGTGCGCACAGTTGTGGGTATGCCATGGGTTGATGAATCCGGCGTCGTAGCGCAGAAGCATGCAGGACATTCCGGTGTCGGGATCTGCCGTGAACGGCTTGAGCGTCAGACTCCTGCCGAGCTGTTCGATCGGCAGCTCCAGCCAGTCCATCGAATTGGAATCGAAGACCTCGAGCTCATGTTGTCCGGGTTGGCTCGACATGCTGATTACTCCCTCTTCATAGGTGTTATGCCAGTACGCGCGTCGCGAAAAGACCCGGGGACCTCAGCAAATCGGGTCAGCGACGCACCGCCCGTCCAGGGCGCAGGACGGACGGTGTACGAAATGGTTGGGGGCACACGAACAAGTTCCTCGCTCCGTGAGTGTGTGGACATGCCCGGCGCCTCACCGGACTTGTCGGTGACGGTGAACATTCCGCCTGCTCGACCGGATTCACGACGCACTCCGGCATCAACCCTCGGACCACACGGAAATACGGAGATGCGGATAAGCAGAAAAGCGGAGACGAACGAGGGGCGGGCGCCCTCGCTGCCCTCCTGGCAGGAACTCGTCGCATCGTGACGGCTCGGCGCGTGCCCGCCCGTCGGGGTCACTCGGCGTTGCCGGTGGGGAAGAAGACCGATCCGTCGCTGCCGACGCATCCGCCCTGGACGGGTCCCGGCCCGAAGGTGCCGTTGACCTGGCCGGTTCCACCGCCGGAGTTCGATCCGACTCCTGCCCCGCCGGCTCCGAATGCGCCGCACGTGTAGCTGTTGGAATCGCCCGGGTCGTTGTCGAACTGAACCTGCGTCCCTGGTGTGTTCGCATCGCCGTGCATGTGCGGGGCGGCCGCTGCGACGCCCGGAGCCGTGAACAGGGCGATGGCGGCCGCTGCGATGACCGCACGCCTGGTGATCGTTGTCATGGTGATCGTTGTCATGGTGATCGTTGTCATGGTGGTCACTCTCGATTCGGTTTCAGCCGACACCAGTGCGGGAGTCGTGATTTCCTCGCCGGCCGGCGCGTGGAGCGCCGTCACCTGGTGATGGACCCATTATCGTCCCGGGCTGGACGGCGAGATACCCCTGATGTCCGGGCCGGCCAGAGGCCCCCGCGGCCGATCTCGACTTCGAGGGCATCGACCGGTGACGTACGGTCGCCGCCGTAGTCGTTGCCACCGCGCTCCGCTCCTTCGTCCGCCGCCGGTAACAGCGGTTCCTTCCCCTTTCTGAGCCCACTGACCAGCAGGTTTCGGGCGAAAAGGAACGCGACCGCGTCCTCGGCCGCGGCCGTTCCCGAAAGCCTGCCGAGCGCCCCCTACACCCAGCCAAATCCTCCGGCCGTCCACAACCATGGGCCGAGCAGCAAAACACGTCCTCGGCTCGACAAGCCCCGGTAATCGACCAACCTCGGCGCCATGACGGCCGTCGGACCTTGACCGAACCCGGCGGGTATCGGCGGCTTGCACACCGAAACCGGACGGGTTAGTCATGTCTTATGACCGAGAATCCGGGAACCCGCGCGGGTTTGACGACTGGTGACACGGTGATGCTGCACCCACTAGGGGTCTCGAAGTTCAAAATCCTCAGCATCGATGAGGATGGTCATGCACTCATCGAGTCCCTACTGGACAGCCCAGGAAAATACGCGTCAGCGTCGCGGTGAAGTTTCTCGTCCCGGCGAAGTCCTGATCGTCTCTATCAGAGGGACGATCTACTCTGACAACCGCGACGAGCAACAGGTCGCCACTCACTGCCCAGACCGGTGATCCGATCACGGTCCTGATCTGCGGTGTACCGCGGATTGGCAGGTGTGGCGGCCTGTTCTCTTTTACGTTCGCCGTCCCGGCGAACTATCGCAAACTCAACTGCCTGCGCAGAGACGCGGTCTCTTCTCGAATCTCCTCCGGCGATCGGACCAGCTCACCGAGCGGCTTGACGCTGCGTGAACATGATCGAACGCCCTCGACGTTGAATTCCTTCATGACCTCGGCCCGCTCGAGCAAGGCGTCGATGTACTTCTCGCGCTGGTCACCGGTCAGCGCCGCAACCAGCGCCTCGTCGATCAACCGCTCGTTGCGCTCTGCG
The DNA here is from genome assembly GCF_056402215.1 of Rhodococcus sp. P4_B6. Classification (NCBI taxonomy): domain Bacteria; kingdom Bacillati; phylum Actinomycetota; class Actinomycetes; order Mycobacteriales; family Nocardiaceae; genus Rhodococcus; species Rhodococcus sp. P4_B6. The sequence goes on from NZ_JBFUHV010000062.1 coordinate 14,523, forward strand.
GAGGACTGCGATTTTGTGGGTCGGCCAGGCCGACGAAACCAAGCGAACATGAACTCCCCCTATCTGCGCCGACACGCTAACGCATCGCGGCATCAGGTGCCGGGTGAGGATGGAGACCAAGATCGTTGATCGATGCGATCGGGCCGTTCTGAGTCCTTCTTCCTGTGTAGCTCCCAGGTCACGGGCACAATCGGGCCTATGCGGCTGATCGCGCCCATGCTGGCCACGGCCGGCGAACTCCCGGACACCACGTCGGAACGACCGTGGAGTTTCGAGATGAAGTACGACGGGTGCCGGATTCTGGCCTCGGTCGGCGACGGCCGCGAGCCGGTGCTGTGGACCCGCGCCATGAACGTTGTGACGGGCTCGTATCCCGAGCTCGCCGAGGCATTGACGGCAGCGTTCGCCGGCCGCGGACGCATCGTTCTCGACGGGGAGGTCGTCGTACTGGATCATGGCAAACCGTCGTTCGGACTACTCCAAAGAAGAATGGGGGTAGCCCATGCGACGAAGCCGCTGCAACGACGAATACCTGTGACGTTCTTACCCTTTGATGTCCTGGCGCTTGACGACCTGGACCTGATGAGCGCGTCGTACCTGGATCGGCGGGCGGAACTGGCCGAGCTGGATTCGATCCTCCAGGACGTCGGCGGCCTGCCCATCACCGTCCCCCCTCATTGGGAGAATCAGACCGGCAAGATCATGCTGAATGCCGCTAAAAGTGCTGGGATGGAAGGGATCTTGGCCAAAAGGTCGACATCGATCTATCTTCCGGGCCAGCGGAGCCGGGCCTGGGTCAAGACGGCAATCCGCACGCGCAGTTCGGTTTTGGTCATTGGTTTCGTCGGCTCGAGCCGTTCGGTTGCCGCGCTGATCCTCGGAGCGTACGACGCCGAAGGGCGTCTGATCCAGGTGGGTTCAGTCAGTTCCGGACTCACTGTGTCCATGCGCCGACAGCTCCGGGAGGAGTTCCGGCCGCTCGAACGGCCTAGCAGCCCTCTCACGGACCCGTCAGCGGCCGTGGAGACCTTTCCTGGGGTTCAGTGGCTGGATGCTCGCCTGGTCGTGGACGTTGCGTACAGGGCGCACACGGCAGGGGTGCTCCGCCACCCCAGCCTGAAAGGCCGGCGATTCGACATCGATCCTCAATCGGTTAGATGGGATTTGTTGCAGTAGCTGCAACATCGCGCATCACGCATAGCTGACGTTTCTGCCGGTCGAGGCCTCCGCGAAGATGGTGCTCGGCGCGTTCGACGTCCAAGGTCTCCGTGTCGGTTACACCGGGGTGGCCGGCAGGTGCTCCGTTCGTGGGGACGGGATCGGGGAGACGTCGAGTGCGCGGGTGGCGGCTCGTTCGACCAGGAGCGGGACGAAGTCCCGGATCGGGCATCCGTCGAACCGGTGGAACACGGTGTCGATCACCTCGTCGACGAGGTAGCGGTCGACATCCGGGTACCGCGGGTACAGGCGGGCCCGGACGGCGTCGATGTGCTGGGCTTCGCTGACTTCCACACCGAAAATTCTCGTCCTCCACCCACCGGAAAGCGACCCTTTCACCAGGGGGACACCGGAGTGGGATCCCGGACGAGCTGCCCGGAAGGCTCGCGTCGGGGTTGACGGGGCGGCCGCCGATGCGCACGATATCGGCTGGACCGCAGCGGCGCAGTCTTTGTCCGAGACCCGTGCGGCACGCGCCTTCTGCCGCGCCGAGCAGGAGAAACGAGCCGATGACCCCGATCTCCCACGATCCCGACACGGCCCAGGCCGACATCTTTCTGTCCCTGCTACTGGCCGAGACCGACGGCCTCCTCGATCACATCGCGCACGCCCAGACCCAGGTCGAACAGCTCTGGCCCACCGATCGCGACCTCGAGCGGTATTGGCGGGCCGAGGAACACGCGTTACGCACCCAACTTCACCAGACGCAGGTGCTGGTCGACCGGCTGCTGGTCAGGTTCCCGGTGCTGGCGGACCGTCCACGTGCGTCCGCATCCGACCGGGCGGCGGAATGACTACACCTGCTTCGGATTCGACTCGGGCTTCAACGTCAAGACCGGTGCGTTCGGGCCGGGGCCTGCGGGAAAGCTCAGCGGTTTCGCGAAGGGAAACGCGACCGTCTTCTGCTTCGGCGGCACGGCGCCGTTCTTCGTCACCGGCAGCGTGGCGGTGAAGAAACCCAGTTGGTCGGTCCCCGGGGGCACGGCCCCTGGCTGGTTGTTCCACCGGCCAGGGTCGTTGTTCCACCGGCCAGGGTCGGTCTACCCGGTGGAGCCGTGCGTGCTCGGGTCGGCGGTCAGGTCGTCGGTGTCGGCGAAGACCAGGCGCCCGTCGTCGAGGGCGACCGCCCACCGGTGCACCGGCGCCCAGGCGTGCCCGCGTTCGTCGGTGTCGGTCAGCTCGGCGTAGTCCTCGATGATCCGACCGGTCTGGTCCGCTTCGGACGGCCGGCGCACCAGCACCCGCGCGCCCACGCAGAGCGGACCGGGTTCGGGTTGCGGTTTGTGTTTCTTCTCGGGCATCGGTCTGCACCTTCCGCTCGCACCGACCCGGATCATAAGCACCTCGCCGACGAAACCTCATGCTCGACGCTGTCAGGGGGCACCCAACGATCGACAACGATCCGACCCGGGCTCCTGTGATTGCCTCGGCCAACGGCGGTTCCGGACCGTCGGGAGGACCGCAGGGACCGGCGTTGACCGCAGATTCGGCGTTGCGTGCGGGTTCGTGCGGGCGGGCATACTCGTTCCCGTCCGCGCGCCCCGCGGGCGGCGATAGCGTTGTGTGCAGCACTGCACTCCGGGCCCAGGCGAGGGCCCGTGAGCGTTCCGAGTCGAGGAACGGGATGTGAGTGACCATGGTGGAGCGAACGGGTGTGCGTCTCGAGGTTCTCCCGATTCCCGGTCGGCCTTGTCTCGGCCTGATCACCTTCGCCGCCAGGGATCGTGTTCTGGAACCACCCGGCCGGGGCCGTGGTCGGCTGGACCGTGCTGCTGGTCCTCTCGCGCTGCTGCTGCTCGAGATCCTCGTCCGGCCCGTCGTCGCGCGGGCCCGGCAGCACGGCGATGAGGCGGTGCCGGCATGACGTGGGCGCTACCGGCGATCGCCGCGATGTTGCTCGCCTACTCGGCGGTCTCCGGCCGGATCGCGGGCACCCCGATCACCGCTCCGATCATCTTCACCGTCGGCGGCCTGATCCTCGGCGCGAACGCGTTCGGGTTGATCGATGTGCACGCCGGCGCCGAGGTGGTGAAACTGCTCGCCGAGGTGACGCTCGGGCTGGTGCTGTTCTCGGACGCCTCCCGGGTGAACCTGCCCACCCTGCGCGCCGAGATCTCACTTCCCGCCCGACTGCTCGGCATCGGCCTGCCGCTGACCATCGCGGCGGGTTTCGGCGCCGCACTGGCGACACTCGGTGACCTCGCCTGGCCGGAAGCGCTGCTGCTCGCGGTGATCCTCGCCCCGACCGACGCCGCCCTCGGGCAGGCGGTGGTGACGCTGCCGATCCTGCCGTCGCGGGTGCGGCAGGGTTTGAACGTCGAGAGCGGGCTCAACGACGGGATCTGCGTGCCCCTGTTCCTGGTCGTGCTGGCGGTCGCACAGGCCGAGGCCGGCGCGCTCGGCGGCGGCGCCGCCGCCCGCCTGCTCACCGAGCAGATCGGGTACGGCATCCTCGCCGGCGTCGTGGCCGGGGCGATCGCCGCCGCGCTCCTGATCACCGGCGCCCGCCGCCGCTCCCTCGACCCGTTGTGGGCGCAGATCATCCCGGTGACGGCGGCCGCGCTGGCCTACACCGCCGCCGTGCCCCTGGGCGGGTCCGGGTTCATCGCCGCGTTCGTCGGCGGGCTGACCTTCGGCGCGGTCCGCCACCGCGCCACCGACCACCACGAGGGCGGTGGTACCGGTGGCGAGGCCGAGTGCGAGGACGAGGAGGCCGACATGCTCGACGAGGCCGGCGACGTGTTCAGCGCCGTGACGTTCATCGTCTTCGGTGCCGTGCTGCTCGGTCCCGCGCTCGGGCATCTGTCCTGGGCGGTGCTCGGCTACGCGGTGCTGAGCCTGACCGTCGTCCGGATGGTCCCCGTCGCGCTGTCGCTGATCGGGACGCACCCGCGCGGACCGACCGTCGCCTTCGTCGGCTGGTTCGGCCCGCGCGGACTAGCCACCATCGTCTTCGTCATCCTCATCCTCGAAGAACCGGGCGAACTACCCCACGAAGGGCTGCTCGTCACCACCGCCGTCATCACCATCGCGCTCTCCGTCCTGGCCCACGGACTCAGCGCCGCACCCTTGGCCGACCGCTACGCCGCCTGGTTCCGGCGTCACCCCCGCCGCGAGGACCAGCCCGCACCCGGCACCCCCGCACCCGGCACGCCAGGATGACGACGGGGACATGACGATGAGCGAGACCCGATCCGCCGCCCCCGACACCACGACCGGAGCCCGCCGCTGGTGGGCGCGGGCGGCGTTCGCACTGGCGATCCTCGCGGTGGCGGTGCCGCTGATCTCCGCCGGTCTACTCAGCACCGTCGGGAGCCTCCTCGTCGGAATCGGCGGCGTCGCCGTCATGGTCGCCGCCCTGTACTGGTTCCTCGCCAGTCGCGGTGTGCTGCGCTGGATCTCGCTGACGATCGCGATACTGTCACCGATCGTCGTCCTCGTCCTCTTCATCCGCGCCCACCTGCTCGCCGAGGTCGTCACCTCCATGGTTCTCGCGCTCCTCACGGTGCCCTGCGCCCGCGCCGCCCTGCGCGGACGAACCTCGGACACCGCCGTCCGCGAGGCGCCCGCCCCACCGGTACGGCATCCGGTGCTGATCATGAACCCGCACTCCGGTGGCGGCAAGGTCGCGAAATTCGACCTGCAACGCAAGGCCGAGGAACTCGGCGCCGAGGTGGTCCTGCTCGAAGGACCCGGCACCGTCGACGTCACCGACCTGGCCCGGCAGGCCGTCGACCGCGGCGCCGACCTGCTCGGCGTGGCCGGCGGCGACGGGACCCAAGCCCTCGTCGCGGGGGTCGCGGCAGAGAACAACCTGCCGTTCCTGGTGATCAGCGCCGGCACCCGCAACCACTTCGCGATGGACCTCGGACTCGACCGCACCGACCCGAGCCGGTGTCTCGACGCCCTCCGCGACGGCGTCGAGCTCGCCGTCGACCTCGGCCGGATCAACGGCCGCCCGTTCGTCAACAACGCCTCCTTCGGGGTCTACGCCGAGGTGGTCCGCAGCCCCGCCTACCGCGACGACAAGACCGGCACCGTGCTCCAGATGCTCCCGGACCTGCTCGCCGGACAAGCCGGCACCCCACTCGTCACCCGAATCGGGAACCTCACCGTGCGGAACCCACAGGCGGTGCTGGTGAGCAACAACCCCTACGGCACCAGCGACCTCGCCGGCCTGAACCGACGCGACCGGCTCGACCGCGGCGTCCTCGGCGCCGTCACCGTCTCCGTCGCCAACGCCCACCAGGCGATCGGGCTGCTGCGCCGCGCGAACGTCCGGGGCCTGACCCAGCACACCACCACCGAGGTGATCGTCGACGCCCACACACGGCAGACCCCGGTCGGCGTCGACGGCGAATCCCTGCTCCTGCCCACCCCGGTGCGGTGCACCATCGAGCCCGGCGCCCTCCGGATCCGGGTCCCCCGCGACCGCCCCGGCGTCCGCCCCGCCGAACCCACCGTCGACTGGGTCCGGCTCCGCGAACTGGCATGGCACCGTCAGACCCCGCCGTTGCCGACGCAGGGAGACCAGTCATGACGGCCGAGCAACACGACGAGTGGATCGACGGGCGCCGCTGTCTCGGTCTCGACGTCCTCGCCCGTTCCCGCGGCGACAATGCCGCCACTACCGAACCCAAGCTGGAGGTGACACCCGGAGCTCACCGCATAACCCCACGAGGAGTCACGCGACACCTCGTACACCACGTCCTGGGACTTGACCACACGGAATTATCCGGCGACTCGGGTGGTCCGGCGCCGACGACGCGGTGGTGTGTCACCAGTGTGACTTCGCCGGCTGCACCAACCCCACACACATGTGGTTGGGGACCAACGCCGTCAACCGCACCGAATACCACCTACGCCCGCCGCAACCTCGCCAGCCCGCTTGCCGATGTCCGCGGCCCGGCCGGACGGATCCGCGGATCGCCGCCGCCATCCGCACCGGACTCGCCTGCGGCGAAGCCACCGACAGGATCGAGGAACGGATCAGGTGTGCCGAAGCGGCCGGGCTGCCCCTGACCCTCTGGTGAGTAGACCGGAACGGCGACGTCGCGGTCGTGCGGGGGACGACATCGTCGACGAACACCCCGTCCTCTGCGAGCGCCGTCCCCGGGAGTAGCTGGGGCAGAACAATGGTGATGAGGAGGGTCGCGGGTTGCCGAGGCCGGTTGCCCGATGCACTCGAACAGGGTCAGAGCCGAGCCCCTGATGATGCGCGGCGAAGGCGGCGTGCCGGGCAGGTCGTCGCGCGCAGCAGCTATTGTCCGACGCCTCGGACGAGGCGTATCTCACCCGCAACGGGTGAGACACCGCGCCGGCACCAAGCCCTAGGCTCGAAAAGGGTCGGGTGGCCGGCGATCGGTCCCTCGATCACGGTTTGTCGCGTGGGGCCTCTCACCGGTCCGTCCCGGCAGATGCGGGGTCTGGTCCACATCAGGTTGTCGAGAACGAGCTCAAGGCTGGACAAGCGAGGAGCCGCTGGGGAGGTCCTCAGGGGCTGTATTTGAGAGTCGCCCGATCTGCTCTTCCCACTGCTGTCTTCAGAAGCGAGGTCCTGCAGTGAATACGACCGACTTCGACCACACCGGACCCATCGACTACCTGGTCGTGGAGTTCCCCGCCGACCGACAACCGGATGGATCGGCGCTGCCGCTGCTGCGGGACCTCGTCGAGAACAACGTCATTCGGGTCCTCGACCTCGTCTTCGTCCGCAAGGGAAYCGACGCGACGGTGGAGGGAATCGCGATCGATGCGGTCGGCTTCGCAGGTGAATTCGACGTGGCGCTGTTCGCGGAGGCGGCGTCGAACCTGCTCCACCCGACCGATCTCGAGCAGGCCGCGGAGGTTCTCGAACCCGGTTGTTCCGGAGCCATCCTCGTCTACGAGAACTGCTGGGCCGCACCCTTCGCCTCGGCGCTGCGGAGGGAGGGTGCCCAGCTCGTCGCCTCGGGTCGGATCCCGGTCCAGGGAATTCTCGCCGCACTCGACGCCGCCGACTCCGTCAGTTGACTATCACAGGAGTGAGAATGCCAGGACTTCTCCGCGGAGTTGCCCGCACCGCCGTGGTGGCCGGTACCGCGACCGCCGTGTCCAATCGGGTCTCGCGCCGCCAGGGTCAACGGTGGGCTGCCGAACAGCCTGCGGCACAGTATCAATCAGCACCGGCGCAGCAGTTCCCGCCGCAGCCGGCGGCCCCACCGGCGGCGGGGGTCGACCGGATCTCCGCTCTGAAACAACTCGGCGAACTCCGCGATCACGGGGTGCTGACCGACGAGGAGTTCAACACCGAGAAGGCCGGAATCCTGGCCTCCTAACCGCACTATCGAGTGGATGGAGCAACGCTAATGGACGGCTTCTGGGATTTCTTCTGGTTCGTCACCGTCACTTTCCTGTTCGTGGCATACCTGATGGTGCTGTTTCAGATCATCACCGACCTGTTCCGGGACCACCAGATGTCCGGGTGGCTCAAGGCCCTATGGCTCGTGTTCTTGTTCCTGATCCCGTTCCTGTCGGCGCTGATCTACCTGATCGTGCGGAACGAGGGCATGACCGAGCGGTCCGCGGCGGCCTTCCACCAGGTCAAGCGGGCTCAGGACAGCTACATCCGGGAGGTGGCCGGGCAGTCTCCGGCTCAGCAGATCGCGGATGCGAAGGCGCTGCTCGACTCCGGCGCGATCACCGAGCCGGAGTTTCAAGCGATCAAGTCCAAGTCGCTGGTGTAACGGCGGCGCCGGTCCCGGTTCGGCTCCTGGGCTGGGCTGGGCGGCGCGGCTGCGTGGCCTGGCGGTGTTTCCACTGTTCGCCAGGCCCGATTCCGTTCGGTCTTCGAGGGGGGAACGACTCGCATGAGCGACGCCACCAGGCATACCCGCATCGAATACGACGTCGACGGATTGAACTGGAGAACACGGGCGTTGTGTCGGAATGGTAACTTCGACCAACTTTTCGTACGGGGTGCAGCCCAACACAAGGCCGCGCTCCTGTGTCGGCACTGCCCGGTGCTGATGGAGTGCGGTGCGTATGCGCTCGACAAGCGTGTCGAGTTCGGGGTGTGGGGCGGCATGACGGAACGTCAGCGTCGGGCACTGCTCAAACAGAATCCCGAGGTCGTGTCCTGGTCCGCCTTTCTCGGCCCTCGGACCTGACGATCGTCCGGTGAAAGCGACATGGGCAGTATCCGGTGCGATCACATCGCAGGGCCCGGACTTCCTCGTGTCCGTTGACAGCCGTCATGGTCACCGGGTTTCACGAAGGCGATCTCGACCCACCTCCTCCATCAGGTGGGTCGGGTGCGCAGTGGGCCGGGCGGCCCCACTGGATCCGGTACCGATGAGTGTGTAGGGCACAACGGCGCCTAGCTGTAGCCCTCGGAATCGAGGGCGGCCGGGTACGCGCGCGGCACTTCCTCGCATTGTCGCGGGCAGACGAGGGGACACCCCACCAACACGGACGAGGCAATGGCGCGGCTCGACGCCACCACCAGGGTCCGGCACCGCTGGTTCGGCCGCGCGCTTCCCCGACCAGTCGCGCCTCGAACAGGAAATGCGGATAAGCGGAGACGAGACGAGTAGGCGCCTAGCTACCCTCCGCGTACGGACTGATGTCGTGAGGGCTCGAGCACGTGCCCCGGCCCGTCGGGGTCACTCGGCGTTGCCGGTGGGGAAGTAGACCGTTCCGTCGCTGCCTACACATCCTCCCTGGACGGGTCCCGGCCCGAAGGTGCCGTTGACCTGGCCGGTTCCACCGCCGGGGTTCGATCCGACTCCTGCCCCGCCGACTCCGACTGCGCCGCACGTGTAGCTGTTGGAATCGCCCTGGTCGTTGTGGAACTGAACCTGCGTCCCTGGTGTGTTCGGATCGCCGTGCATGTTCGGGGCGGCCGTGGCGACGCCCGGAGCCGTGAACAAGGCGATGGCGGCCGCTGCGATGACCGCACGCCTGGTGATTGTTGTCATGGGTGGTCACTCTCGATTCCATTCCAGCCGACACCCGTGTGGGAGTCGTGACTGTCCTCGCCGAGCGGGCGCCTAGAGCGCCTCATCCGGTGGTGGACCCCATTATCGTCCCGGGGTGGACGGCGAGATACCCCTGATGTCCGGCCTGTCGGAGGCCATGGCCGGCCGATCTCGACTTCGAAGTGCATCGATCCGCGTCGCACGCGTTGCCGCTGCGCTCAGATCGCTCATCCGCCGCCGGTAGGAGCGGGATCGGGCAGGCGGGGTCGGTGCGTTCATCCCTGCTGTCGTTCGCGAGCGGGGCACGCTCTCTTCTGGTCACCTGGCATCGTGGCCCTGAGCACGCGTGAGGAATTCAGGGGCCGCCCGGGCACGGTGGACGGCCGCCGGACTCCGGGTCCCGGTGCTCAGGCGGCCTCGTCGCGCTCGCAGTACGGGATACCCCCTCCCGAGTAAGCTCTACCAGGTGACCGCCACGATGCCTGGCGTCAAGAGCAGCGCAAACGTCAACCCCTTGTGGTTCTCGGCTCGCGCGGGCGACGGCACAACATGCAAGGCTGCACTCGGCGCTGTCGACGGCCAGATCAAGGCGGGCGAGCCGGCGACCGGTGCCATCGTGAACGGCTCGCTCGGATTCGATGTGACGGGCGGCCTTTTCATGTCGATCCGGTACGACAGCCCGCTGGGCGAAAGGCTCGGAACATGGACAATAGATTGCCGACGGGGTACATCGTTCACCTGGAGAATGACGACGGCGTCGACCTGATCCCCGAGGGCAACGACGCCTCGACGGTGGACGGCGTGCTGACAATCTTCAAGAACACCGAGGTCTTGGCGATCTACCGGGCCGGGTCGTGGAAGGCCATCCGTCGAGACAAGAACGTCACGCGCTACGTCGACAAGCAGCTCTCACCGGTCTCGATCGAGACGATCGAAGACTCGGCGACGTCGACCGGGCCGGAAACCGCGGTGGGCTGATCTCCGGCACCGACGGAGTGTCCGATACGGAAAGGGAGTTGAGCGCGAGTGGAGGGCTTTCCCTTGCGAGGAAAGCGGCTCCGGACCGCTCCGAAGCACGATCGTCGGCGTTTCGGACGCCGCACCCGGCAGTCGGGAAGAGTGAGCCCGTTCGAGGCAGGCGCAATGGGCAGTTCGCTCATACTCGCCGCCTTCACACATCCCTAACCCGATCCGATCCACCCACCAGTGTAGTCGAACATACTTTCGAATAAGGTGTAACGTTGCTGATGCCTCGACTCGGAGGGAACCCGCCGAGGTACGCCGATGACCTRCACTTTTCGGCGTCGTAAGCACTGGAGGAATGACCACATACCGGAGTGTGTGCAGGTTCGTTCAGGTTGCTGTGCGAGGTATCTGCCGATTTCAGCTGGTCATGACGTTGGGCTCCGGACATTGGGGCTCGCGCATGATTTCACTCGTAACTGTTGGATTCCATGAGTTACGTGTGCAATCCGCGAGTTGCTAGCGAATTCCGATTCTCGTCGGCCGGGAGGCAACCAACCCACAGCTTTCTGCACCGTTTAACGCGCCCAACCGGTGGTCGTCACGGGCCGATACGTCGACTCCGAGGTTGCGCGCCTCGATCCATTCGTCATGTCTGTTCGGGGCGAACGGTACCGACGGGCCGGATCCTGGCGTACGGTCCGCAAGAGACCGTCTCCAGAATTCTCGACAGACGCAGAGGAATCCTCATGTCTGAGACTCGTGCGAATGCAATGGATCACATGATCGTGGTCTTGTTCGAGAACCGATCGTTGGACAACGTGCTCGGCCACCTTTATAGCCCCGAGGACGGCAAGATCTTCGACGGTGTGATCGGCAAGGACCTGTCCAACCCGATCCCCGACTGGGCCGAGCACGGCGCCGAGCGCAAGGTCGTGCCGTACACCGTCGCCACGGACATGGACCTGCCCAACCCCGACTCCGGGGAGGAATACCCGCACACCAACACCCAGCTGTTCAACATCCAGAACGAGCACAACCGCTTCAAGCTCGGCGACGACATCACCGCGCCGTTCAACGCACCCGAGCCCGGGCAGACCCCGACGATGGACGGCTACGTCACGTCCTACATCAGCTGCTTCACCGCCGAGGAGGGCCGGCAGCCGACGTACGAGGAGTACGCGCAGATCATGACGGGCTACACGCCTGAGCAGATCCCCGTGTTGAACGGACTGGCACGGGCCTTCGGTGTGTTCGATCACTGGTTCTGCGAGGTGCCGTCCCAGACGCTGCCGAACCGTTCGTTCTGGACGGCGGCGACCTCGTCGGGGTTCAGTGTGAACGCGCCGGTGAAGAACTTCGCCCTCGACAACACCGCCGAGACGATCTTCAACCGGCTCGACGATCACCGCAAGACCTGGAAGATCTACGTCGCCGAACCACAACGGCTCTCGGGGACCGCCTTGGCCCATTTCCAACGCCTGAAGGACCGCGCCGCCACGAACATCGTGCCGTTCAGCGAATTCGAGAGCGACGCCGCCAACGGGACCCTGCCGGACTTCGCCTTCATCGAGCCCTGCCTCACCCTGGGCCACGCCGACTACCACCCGGCCTGCGGGCGAGCCATGGGACACGGCATCGCGATCCCCAGCTTCGATCCGCCATCGTCGATCCTGGGCGGCGAAGCGTTCCTGTCGCGGATCTACGACGTCTACAAGAACATGCAGTCCCCGACGGGCGCGAACGTCTGGAACACGACCTTGCTCATCGGCTGGGACGAACCAGGTGGTACCTACGACCACGTCCCGCCCCCCGCCGTACCGCCGCCCGATCCCTCGGCGCCGGCCGGCCAGCACGGATTCACGTTCGACCGTTCCGGCTATCGGGTCCCCGCCATCATCGTGTCGCCGTGGGTGGCGGAAGGCGAGGTGTTCAACGAGGAGCACCGCCACACCTCACTCATCGCCACGCTGCGCGAGCAATGGAAACTCGGTRACCCATTCACGCAACGAGATGCGGCGGCCCGCACCTTCTCCCATGCGTTCACCCTCGACACGCCGCGCGACCCGAACACGTGGCCGGATCCCACACCGCGCCCGGTCCCCAAGTTCACGATGGATGCCCTCGCCCTCGGAACGGTCGTCTCGGTGCTCGGCAAGAACTTCCTCGACGGGTTGCGCGGTTACGCACACGAGCACGGGCTCACGATCGAAGGCGTCCCCGACGATCCGGACGCCGAGATCCCAGCGGAACATGTCATCGAGGTTCTGCAGAACTCCATGGCAATGTTCTTCCCCAAGCTCGCCCCGAACGCTTCCAGCCCGAGCACCCCGGTCACCAGCTGAACCTACCCGGGACGGCGCTCGTTGACCGGCGCCGTCCCGACTGGAAGCGGTCGAGGCTGCGGCCGTTCCCGAAAGCCTGCCGAGCGCCCCCTACACCCGGCCAAATCCGGGTCCCGGTAGCAATCGCCGAAAAAGCAACGGATATGGACCACACCCTGTCGGGGATGATTCGGGTTCGGGGTGCGGGGCGGGGTGGGGTGGTTGGTGCTTGGCTTGGCTGCCGATGATGTTGGTCGACATGGCGGAGGTTGGGGTTCGTGGCGACGCGGGTGTTCGCGGACGGGGAGTTGGCGCGTCTGCGGGAGTTCCCGGAGATCAGTCGCGAGGAGTTGTTCCGGTACTTCACCCTGACCCCGGCTGATGTCGCGTTCGTCGATCCTGGCCGGGGCCGCGGTCCTGCGGACCGGCTGGGAGTGGCGGTGACGTTGTGCACGTTGCCGTGGCTGGGGTTCGTGCCAGACAGGGTGGCCTCCGCGCCGCCGGTGGCGGTGGCGCGGCTGGCTGAGCAATTGAAAGTTGATGCGGACCAGATCCGTTCGTACGGCAGGCGGGCGCAGACACGTACCGAGCATCTGCGGCTGGTGGCGCAGTACCTCAGCTGGCGTATCCGAACCAAGCCATGCCCGAACTGTCCCACAAAGGGCTGACACGTCCTGTTCTGTCCCGTAGATAACACACACGGGTTCTGTCCCAAACCATCTCCCGACCGAACCTAGGGATTCACGGAGGACGCCCGGGTGCCCGGAATTGGGTCATAGACGATCGTTTCCGACCCAACCGGGACCGATCGATAACCAGCGACTACGCCATATCCGTTGGTTTCTCGGCGATTACTACCGGAACCCCGACCTGCGGCAACGAACCCGCCGATGCCAGCAGCCTGTGGTCACAACGCCAGGACCTAACCATCAGTTGGCTCGAAGCGGACCCGACCCGGCCCGGCGAGATCATTGACGTCCGCCACTGCACGAAATGTCAACCAAACCAGAATATTTCACCTGCCGACTGTGCACTGTGCAACAACGGGCCGATCCTCGTCGGAGACCTCGCCGACGAACGATTCTCGACAAGTCGGAGGAGTGGTGGGTGTCCCGTCGCCGCTCGGCTCTCGCCCTCACGGAGCCCGCTTGTCTGTGTCGCTGAGCTCGTCCCAGGACGGTTTCCGGTCTGACCGGGTTTGTCACCGGATGTCGGTGGTGATCTGTTCGGGTGGTGCGCGGGGTTCACGTCAGGGGGGCGAGGGCGTATCCGCTTCCGGTGGCCTTGGCGTGGTACATGGCAGCGTCGGCGCGTCGGATGAGTGTGTCGCGGGTTTCCTCCGGTCCGGCGAGTGCGATGCCGACGCTGGAGGTGTAGCGAAGTTCGTGTGAGTCGGGCCCGATGTGCAGTTCGGTGATCGCGATGGCGAGGGTGATGGCCTCCTCGACCGAGATGACGTCGGGGCACACGATGAGGAATTCGTCGCCACCGATCCGGGCCACGGTGTCGGTGGGGTGCACGACCGACTGCAGTTGTTCGGCCAACCGGATGAGGGCGTCATCTCCCACGGCGTGGCCGAGCCGGTCGTTGAGGGTCTTGAACTCGTCGAGATCGATCAGCAACACCGCAACCGTGCGCCCGCTTTCGCGAGCCCCGTCCAGGGCGGCGTCGATCTCCTGATGCGCCACAGCACGGTTCGGTAGCCCGGTCAGCGGGTCGTGCAGGCTCAGATGCCGCAGCGCCTCCTCTGCCTCGATGCGCCGGATCGCCGCCGTCAGCACCGCGGTCACCGACCGCAGGAACAGCACCTCCCGGTCGGAGTAGTCGCGGGGGCGGGCACTGTGCGCGGTCAACACACCCCACACCGATGTGGCGCCGATGGGAACGCAGACCCCGCTCCGTAGCCCCCGGGCGTTCATGGCTTCGGTGGCGAACCGGTGCTCGCCGTACCGGTCGGGGCAGATGATGATCTCGTCGGTGGCTGCCGCGTAGCCGGGTTGGGAATCGGCGCCGGGGGCGAAGGTGTCCGGGATGGGTGGTTGACCACGGTAGGCGAGCACCCGCAACGTGCCGCCCGGTTCCTCGGCCCGGGCCACCGAGGTGCAGTTGACGCCCATCAATGCGGCAGCGGCGTCCGCCGCGGCCGCGAGAAGGTGGTCGAGGTCGCCGTCGACGGCGAGTTGGCTCAAGTCGGCGAGGGCGTGTTGTTCGCGGGCCCGGTACGCGGCCGCCTCCAACGCGGTGTGCAGGCGTTGTTCGTGCTCCTGCGCCGTGCGCAGGTCCTGGGCGATGCAGGCGATCACCGTAGGGCGGTCCTCCGGACTGCGTTCGACCACGAAGGCGGACAAGGTCACCGGGATCGGTTCACCGGTCAGGAAATGCCGAAACTCCGACCGCCCCTCCCACCGGCCCTGATCGAGCAGGGCCGATTCCATGTCGGGGGCCTGCACAAACCCGACATCGGTGAAGAACTCCGGCGCCCAGCGGGCCGCGACGGCGGCCTCGTCGGTCAATCCCATCAGCTGCATCCCGGCGGGGTTGAGATAGCGCAGGCGTCCGGTGTCGTAGTCCGCGATTGCGACCAGGTTCTGGGCATGCTCGATCACCGACAGCAACATCCGAGCTTCCGCTGTTTCCGGTTTCATTCGGGCCGTCCTCCCCAACCTCGATGACATGCGCCGCGATGGGTGTCCACCGCTCGGGCCCCGCCTTCGCGTGCCGTCGATGATTCGAGTGAACACCGAACGGTTGGATTAGTCGATGGGCTATGCGTCTCAATCCTGGGTCGTTCGTCTGGGGAGTCGATGTCAGAGGAGGCACCCGAAGGAACCTCCGATGATGACCAGTCTTTGCCGGCATGCCCCGCAGTGTCGGCAGCGCACCGTACCCGGACAGGCGGTCGCGATCGACAGCGGCAACGGGTGCGTGGCGCCGTCGGCCGAAAGTGCCCGGGACGGACGTTATACGCCGCTCACGCGTGAGCTGTTCATCTACGTCTCGGACGCCGCTCTCGCGAAACCACAGGTCGTTTCCTTCGCGGACTTCTACCTCCGGTCCAACGCGAAGATCGTGGACGCGGCGGGCTTCATTCCGCTCACCGACGACCAGCTGAAAGCGGCGCTGACCGGACTCGACGAGCTGAACAAGAAGGTCAACAACTGACACCCGATGGGTGTCGGTGGGCAGCCCGATGCACCTGCACCACCTGAAGCGGACGAGCGACGGCGGCGATCGCGCAGAGTCAGGGTGGGCCGGCGGGCCCGTCAGTGGGGCGGCGGATCTCATCGGCGGGGGCACCGCCATGGGGGACGACGGCGTTGTCGGCGGTGGCCGTGGCATCGGGATACAGCACCACCACCAGGGCGAGCCCGACCAGGCCGCCGACCAGTTGCGCGGCCACGAACGGCGGCATCGAGGCGGGGGCGATGCCGGCGAAGGTATCGGAGAAGACCCGGCCGATGGTCACCGCCGGGTTGGCGAACGAGGTGGAGCTGGTGAACCAGTACGCCGCCCCGATGTAGGCGCCGACCGCGGCGGCCGACAGCGCCGCCCGGCCGGTGCGCGCGAGGGCGAAGATCAGCAGTACCAGCCCGCCGGTGGCGACGACCTCACCGAGCACGTGCCCGGAGGTGATCCGCTCCTTGGTGGAGACCTGGAAGGCGGCAAGGTCGAACATCACGTTCGCCAGCACCGCACCGGCGATCCCGCCGGCGATCTGGGCGAACGCATACAGCCCCACCGTCGATCCGGCCATGCCGGTGCCGGCGCGGCGACCGAGCAGCCAGTCGGCGGCGGAGACCACCGGGTTGAAGTGGGCGCCGGAGACCGGGCCGAGCATCAGGATCAGCACCCCGAGACCGAACACGGTCGCGGTCGAGTTCTCCAGCAACTGCAGCCCGATATCGTCCGGGGACAGCTGCTGTGCGGCGATCCCGGACCCGACCACCACCATCACCAGCAGCGCGGTGCCCAAGAATTCGGCGAGCAGCCGCCGCACCAGCGGCGGTGTTCGCGGCCTGCCGGTCACCCGGACCCCGCCATCACCCCGACCTCGGCGCCGGCGCCGAGTACGGCCGAGAGTTGGTGCAGCGCCGCCGGGACCACCCAGTAGTACACCCAGGTGCCGCGGCGCTGGCAGTCCAGCAGTCCGGCCTCGCGCAGCACCTTGAGGTGGTGGGAGATGGTGGGTTGGGTCAGGTCGAAAGATCCGGCGATGTCACAGACGCAGGCCTGTCCGCCCTCGTGGCCGGCCACCAGGCTCAGCATCCGCAGCCGCACCGGATCGCCGAGGGCCTTGAATTTGCGGGCCAGATCCAGCGCCGAGTCCACGTCGAGGGGTTCGCGGACCAGGGGCGAAGAGCATGCGTCGGCCCCCGCCGCGGGGCGTAACCGGTGTGCCACCTCTCTACATTGGCGGGCGTCTATTCACCCTGGCAAGTGAAGAGTTGATGAACCACCCCGGCCCATGCGGCGGGTACGCGGGTGCTCAGTTCACCGGCATCGTCTCCGCCGCCCCGACCATCGCCGTGAGCGCCTCGACCCCGACCGGGTCGGTGGCCAGTTTCGGCACCACCGCGAACCGGTGATGCGCGGCGGTGACGGCACCGATCTCCGGAAGTTCGGTCGCGGCCCGCTGCCGCAGCAACGGCGACGTCGGTGCCGCCGCGGCGAGGGAATTGTTCACCAGCCACGCCCACGGCTCGATTCCGGCGCGCTGCAGGTCCGCTTGCAGGCCTTCGGCCTCGAGGCGGGGGGTGGTTTCGGCGAGGGTGACCAGCAGAACCTTCGTCTCCTCCGGATTCTGCAACCGCATCAACGGGGTGGTGAAATTGCTGTTGTCACCCATCTGGCGGGCGATCTCCCGGTGATACGACCCGGTGGCATCGAGGAGGAGCAGGGTGTGCCCGGTGGGGGCGGTGTCGACGACGACGAACCGGCGCCGCGATTCGTGGATGATCCGGGAGAACGCCTGGAAGACGGCGACCTCCTCGGTGCACGGGGAAGCCAGGTCCTCGGCCAGGGTGGCGCGGCCCTGCTCGTCGAGGGCGGCGCCCTTGGTCGTGAGGACCCGCTGCCGGTACGCATCGGTGGCCTCGGCGGGGTCGATGCGCGAGACCTGCAGGCCCGCGAGGTTTCCGTCGAGGGTGTCGGTCAGGTGGGCGGAGCCGGGTCGGTGGTGGTCAGGTGCACCTGGTGCCCGCGCTGGGCGAGGGCGACGGCGATCGCGGCGGCGAGGGTGGTCTTGCCGACCCCACCTTTGCCCATGCACATGATCAACCCGTGCCCGCTCTCGGCGAGTTCGTCGACCAGCGCGGACAGCGGCGCCGCCGGTACGGTCACCTCGGGAGCCGGAACCGTCGGTGCGGCTGCGGTGTTCGGGGTGAGCAGGGTGTCGAGTGCGGCGATGCCGACCATGTTGGTGGCCTTGAGCTCGACCAGGTCGAGCGGCAGCCCGGCGAGCTGCGTGGGCAGGTCGGCGAGCGCGGCCTGCTCCCGCTGGTAGATGGCGCCGGCCAGCTCGTCCCCGCCGGTGGGGGTGGGCAGGACACCGTTGATCACCACGTGTTGGCGGGTGAGCCCGATGTCGACGAGTTCGGTGTGGGTGCGGGCGATCTCGGCGAGCGGGGACCGCTGCGCGCGGGCGACCAGCACCAGCCGGGTGCGCTGGGGGTCGGCGAGGGCGGTGACCGCGTCGGCGTAGATGCTGCGCTGCTTCTCGAGCCCGGACAGCGGGCCCAGGCAGGAGGCGTCGCCCTTGCCGTCATTGAGGAAGTCGGTCCACGACCCTGGCAACTGCAGCAGCCGGATGGTGTGCCCGGTGGGGGCGGTGTCGAAGAGCACGTGATCGAACCCGGCCACCGAATCGTGGTCGGTGAGCAGGGCGGTGAACTCGTTGAACGAGGCGATCTCGGTCGTGCACGACCCGGACAGCTGCTCGGTGATCGACGCCAGTTCCTTCTCCGGCAACAGCCCCCGCACCGGTCCGATGATCCGTTCCCGGTAGGCGTCGGCGGCCTGCTCGGGGTCGATCTCCAAGGCCGACAGGCCCGGGACGGCCGCGACCGGGGTGACGGTGTTGCCGATGGTCAGCCCGAACACCTGCCCGACGTTGGAGGCGGGGTCGGTGCTCACCAGCAGCACCCGCTTACCCGCGCGCGCCAGGGAGATGGCGGTGGCGCAGGCGATGGAGGTCTTCCCGACCCCGCCCTTACCGGTGAAGAACAGGAAGCGGGGCGGAGTGTCGAGGAACTTCATGAGCGGTTCAGAGCCTTTTCAGCAGCAGCTGGTGCCGCTGGTGTCGGTGGGGGCGCAGCAGGACCCGGCGTCGGTGGTGTCGGTGAGCCCGAGCATCTGGATCCCGGCCGGTGCGACTGTGGCCGGGGCCTCGGTAAGTCCGGCCCACTTGGCGAGCTGGGTGCGGTCCGGGTAGCGGCCGGTCTGCACGGTCACCCCATCCACCAACACCAGCGGGAGGCCTTCGGAGCCGGCGACCTGCAGGAACGCCGTGACCGGTTCGCGCTCGGCGAACGCGAGCGGTTCGCTGGCCAGGTTGAATCGGGCGATGTCTCCGCCCTGGGAGCGGACCCAGTCCAGGTCGGCGGAGAAGGTGACCAACGCCTGGTCGACGTCGTCACCGCAGACGCCGGTGTTGCAGCACAGGGCGGGTTCGAAAACTTCAATGGTGGACACGGTTGCTCCTCGGGCGGTTCAGGATTCGGTTGTGGTCAGCTGATCGGCGAGCTGGGTGACGCGGGCGGCGATGTCGTCGCGGACCAGGCGCATCCGCTCGATGCCCTCGATGCCGCGCTCGGACGGCTCATCGGTGTCCCAGTTCTCGAACCGGGTCCCGTCCACCGGGTCGACGCGGGCCTCCCGGCCCAGGGTGACCACCAGGTCGACGTCCCGGACCAGCTGCGGGTCGATCAGCGTCGGGGTCTGCCCGGTGATGTCCACCCCCACCTCCAGCAGGGATTCGGCGGAGAGGGCGTTGACGGCGGAACCGGGTTTCGTTCCCGCCGAAAACACCTCGACCGCATCCCCGGCGGCGCGGCGCATCAACCCCGCAGCCATCTGGGACTTGCCGCCGTTCTTCACACACACGAACAACACGGAGGGTTTACTCGTCATGCGATCCTCCTCAGTTCCCGGCCGCAGCGGTGGCTGTGGCGGCATCGACGGTGTTGGCGGTGATGTCGCCGCGCTCGGCCAGCCAGCGCTCGGCATCCATCGCGGCGGAACATCCGGTGCCGGCGGCGGTGATCGCCTGCTGGTAGATGTGATCCACCAGGTCGCCGGCGGCGAAGACACCGTCCAGCGAGGTGGCCGTCGAGGGCGAGGCCACCCGCACGTAGCCGGCCTCGTCGAGGTCGACCTGACCCTTGACCAGTTCGCTGCGCGGATCGTGACCGATGGCGACGAACATGCCGGTGACGTCCAGCGTGGACGTCTCACCGGTGACGGTGTCGCGGATCACGAGGCCGGTGACGCTGCTCTCGCCCAGAACCTCGACGGGTTCGGCGTTGGTGACGAACCGGATCTTCGCGTTCGCCTTGGCGCGCTCGAGCATGATGCGGGATGCGCGGAACTCCTCGCGGCGGTGCACGAGGGTGACGCTGTTAGCGAAGCGGGTGAGGAAGGTGGCCTCCTCCATCGCGGAGTCGCCGCCGCCGACCACGACGATGTCCTGGTCCTTGAAGAAGAAGCCGTCACAGGTGGCGCAGGCGCTGACACCGCGGCCGAGGAGGCGCTCCTCGCCCGGGATGCCGAGGTAGCGGGCGGCCGCGCCCATCGCCAGGATCACGGCGTGCGCCTGGTAGGTCTCGCCGTTCACGACGACCTTCTTGATCGGGCCGGTGAGGTCGATCGCCTCGACGTCCTCGGTGCGGATGTCGGCACCGAACCGCTTGGCCTGCTCGCGCATCTCGTCCATGAGCTCGGGGCCCATGATGCCGTCGCGGAATCCGGGGAAGTTCTCGACCTCGGTGGTGGTCATGAGAGCGCCACCGAACTGGGTTCCCTCGAACAGCAGGGGCTCGAGTTCGGCGCGGGCGGCGTAGACGGCGGCGGTGTATCCGGCGGGTCCGGAGCCGACGATGATCAGGTCACGCGCCGTGGTCGGGGAAGTCACGAGGATCAGATCCTTTCTGCCAGTGGCAGACGTTGCGGTCAGCTGGTGGCGGGCTGGGCGGTGAGCTCGGCGATGAGGGCCTCGACCTTGGCCTTGATCTCGTCGCGGATCGGGCGCACCGACTCGATGCCCTGGCCCGCCGGGTCCTCGAGGACCCAGTCCCGGTAGCTCTTGCCGGGGAAGACCGGGCAGGTGTCGCCGCAGCCCATGGTGATCACCACGTCGGAGGCCTGCACCGCGTCGACGGTGAGGATCTTCGGGGACTCGGCGCTGATGTCGATGCCCAGTTCGGCCATCGCTTCGACGGCGGCCGGGTTCACCTGATCGGCCGGGGCGGATCCGGCGGAGCGAACCTCGATCCGATCGCCGGCGAGGTGGGCGAGGAATCCGGCGGCCATCTGGGAGCGGCCGGCGTTGTGGACACAGACGAACAGCACGCTGGGGCGAGAAGCCATGAGAGTCAACCTTTCACAAGTTTTGGCAGAGAAAGCAGAGAAAGAGTGGGGGTCAGGATCAGACGCGGTCCGGCTCCGCGGCGGGCGCGGCGTGCGGTGCCTGGTCGGCGAACCGTTTACGCAGCGCAAGCGAGACATAGACCAGGCCGACGAGGACGGGGACCTCGATCAGCGGACCGACGACACCGGCCAACGCCTGCCCGGAGGTGGCGCCGTAGGTGGCGATGGCCACGGCGATGGCGAGTTCGAAGTTGTTGCCCGCGGCGGTGAACGCCAACGTGGTGGTCCGCTCGTAACCCAGTCCCATCGCCGCGCCGAGAGCGTAGCCACCGCCCCACATGACCGCGAAGTACGCCAGCAACGGGATCGCGATGCGGACGACGTCCCACGGCTGGGAGGTGATCTGCTCACCCTGCAGGGCGAAGAGGATCACGATCGTGAACAGCAACCCGTACAGCGCCCACGGCCCGATCCGGGGGATGAACTTCGTCTCGTACCAGGTGCGGCCCCTGGCCTTTTCGCCGAAGCGGCGGGTCAGGTAGCCGGCGAGCAGCGGGATGCCCAGGAAGATCAGCACCGACTTCGCGATCTGCCACGGCGAGGTGTCGATGGTGGTCTGCTCCAGGCCCAACCAGCCGGGCAGAACCGAGAGGTAGAACCAGCCGAGCACGGCGAACATGATCACCTGGAACACCGAGTTGATCGCGACCAGCACGGCCGCGGCCTCGCGATCACCGCAGGCGAGGTCGTTCCAGATGATCACCATGGCGATGCAGCGGGCCAGGCCGACGATGATCAGGCCGGTGCGGTACTCGGGCAGATCCGGCAGCAGCAGCCAGGCCAGGGCGAACATCAGCGCCGGACCGAGGACCCAGTTCAGCATCAGTGAGCCGATGAGCAGTGTGCGGTCCCCGGTGACGGTGTCGAGCCGGTCGTAGCGGACCTTCGCCAGCACCGGGTACATCATGATCAGCAGGCCGAGGGCGATCGGCAGCGAGATGCCGTCGATCTCGACGGCGGACAGCGCGTCGCCGAGCCCGGGGATCATCCGGCCGAGGAGCAGACCGGCGACCATGGCGACGCCGATCCACACCGGCAGGAACCGGTCGAGGGTCGAGAGTTTCCCGACAACGGCGGGGTGATCGGTCGTGGTGGCCTCGCTCATGCCGGAACCTCCGTGGAGGTGCAGGCCGCGCCCGCGGTCAGCGGCGGGGTGCCTTCGACGAGGAGGACAGCGGACAGCTGCTGCAGCGCGGAGGGGATCACCCAGTAGTAGACCCAGGTGCCGCGGCGCTCGCAGTCCAGCAGCCCGGCCTGACGCAGCACCTTCAGGTGATGGGAGATCGTCGGCTGGGACAGGTCGATCGTGGCGGAGATGTCGCACACGCAGGCCTCGCCACCGGCGTGGGAGGCGATCAGCGACAGCAGGCGCAGGCGGACCGGGTCACCGAGTGCCTTGAACATCCGGGCCAGATCCCCGGCCCAGTCCTCGGTCAGGGGTTCGCGTGCCAGGGGTGAGCAGCAGGCACCGCTCTCCGACACCTCTTGTTTCGACATACGTCGATATTGACAGAGGTCGAATCAGGGTGCAAACGAACAGGGGGTGAACAGGCGCGGTGGACGGTCGTCAGGTGGGTCGGAGGGCGGCCCCGTAGCGGGTGACGATCGCGCGGGCCGCATGGTTGTCGGGCTGGCGGGTGTCGAAGCCGGTAGTTCCACTCGTTGTCCGTCCGCTCGCCACTGTTGTCCGACATGCCCAACCCGCTGTCCTCGAAGGGTCAGGTGGCGAGCCGGGCAGCATCGTCGCGGGCACGTTGGGCGGCCTGCAGCTCAAGCCCGTAGAGCAGCCCGAAGGTGAACCCGTTCTCGCCGTCGGTGGACCCGGCGCGGGCCCCGAGGGTGCGGAGGGTGCCCAGGGCCACCACGCTGTCCTGGTGGTCCCCGAGAACCTTCTGGATCTTCTTGTATGCGGCGACCCGCTTCTTGCCTTTCTTCTTCCCGACCAGCCCGCGGGTGAGCTCGGCGGCGTAGCGGGCCCGCTTCGCGGCCTTCCGGGCGCGGTGCAGGGCCTCGTCGTCGCCGTCGTCGAGGGCGGCCGCCAACCTCTTGTCGGCCTTGCGGCGGGCCTTGCGGGCGGCCTTCTTCAGCACCCGGGCCCCGGCGGTGGCGTCCTCGGTCAGCGGCGGTGCGGTGCGCCACCGCGCCAGCGCGGCGAGCAGGTTCCGGTACCGGTCGCCGTCGACGGTTTCCATGACCTCGGCCCGGTACCGGAGTTGTTCGGCGAGCAGATCGTTCTCGATCCGGGCGGCGATCGGACCGAGCACCAGCTCGTCGGGTAGGTCGGTGACCGCGGCGGCGAACCGGGCGCGTTGGACCTGCCGGTCCCGCACCTCACCCAGCATCCCGGCGTACCAGGACAGTTCCTCGTCGAGCCGCGCCTGGGCGGCGGGGTCCAGCATTTTCTTGAACACCCGCAGGGTGCTGCGGAACCGTCGGATGCCGACCCGGGTGGCATGGACCGGGTCCAACCCGCGGCGCAGCCACACGTCCCCGGCGACGATCGCCTGGACCTGGGTGTCGAGGTAGCCGGTCAACAGCTCCCGGACCACCTCCGCGCCGGAGTCGTCGTCGGCGGGGCCCGGACCGTTCGGGTGCAGTGCCCGGGACAGTTTCGACGGATACCGGGACGGGCGGGCGTCGTCCCGGGTCAGCCGTTTGCCGATCTTCCGGAGTAGTTTCCCGTCGCCGCTCTCGCCCAGTTCGACCTCCACCTCGCGCCAGTCGCTGGCGACCGCACCGTCCCCGGCCGCGGCGGCGGCCGCGGTGGCCCGGACCGTGTCGTCGGCGACCTCGGTGAGCAGGTTCCCGTCCGGGTCGAGCATCCGGCGGCGGCGGCGGACGGTCGAGATCGTCGCCACCGGGTGCACCGGTTTGCCCAGGGCCACGCCCGAGATCAGGGTGGCCAGCTCGCCCGGCACCGTGTCGTCCGCGGTGAGCGGCACCCGGATTTCGGTGCGCGCCTTGCGGTCGGGCACCTTCAGCTGCCAGCCTCCGTCGGTGTCGCCGGATCGGCGCCGCAACGTGACGTGCTGGCCGAGCAGGTCCCGGTCCGTGGTGTCGAAGTAGTCGCTGTCGAGGGTGACGGTGTCTTCGTCGAGCCGACCGCCCGGCGGGACCAGGTCGTCCAGGTCCGGTACCGCGAAGTCGGCGCCGACGTCGTACTTGTCTTCCCGCTCCTGCTGCACCGTGCTCATGGATCCAGACTGCCCGTCCCGCCGGGCGGTTAACCGTGAGCTCGTGAAACCCGCGCAGTGCGCCGTTGTGCACCCACAACCACTGCCCATGCCGGAAGGGGTGACAGTTGCTGCGCTGCCCCGGTGTCCCGGTCGAAGCCCGCACGTGCGCGAGCAACATCCGCGGCCGCACCTGACCGGCGATCTCCCGCATCCTCGCCGCCGGGCCACACGAATCCCGGCCGCCAGCTGAAACCGACAACACGCGCCCGCACTCGTGAGCCGCTCCGGTCAAATCTGGCGAGGACGCTGCTGATGGGCCGATGAAAGCCGCCGAACATACCGCGCGCCGCGTGCCTGGTTCTGATGTCCCGTGATGCGTCCGCGAGGCCACGGGGATCCTTCATCTTTCCCGCATCGGAATCGGAGGAAGTCGGGAAGGGCTGCTGGGGCTGGCTGACGCACGGCATCGCGGGCACGACGACCCTGCTGCGGTGGGCGTGCCCGGTGGTCCCTCGACGGCGGAGATCGTCAGCTGACCGGCCATCCCGGTGTGCGGCCGACATCGTTCCATTCTCGATCCCACTGGCGCATCCGGCTTCGCGTATTCACCCACCGGACCCCGCAGAGCAACAGGAAGGAGCCAACCGCGGCGGTGGCCCACACCGACAGAGCGGCGCCGACGGCGATCGCCGCGTTCTCCGGGCCCGATCGGGGCTCGTCGACCACGTGGCCGTCAGGATCGATCCACACCGAGACGGTGTCGCCGCGGTGGGCGCCGGGTCGGGTTTCCACGTCGGTGGACTCGAGGTTGCCATCGGGTGCAGTCCACTGAGCCGTCGCATGGTCTTCGGTGTCCGGGGCGTCACTGGGCGCACCCCCCACGAGGACTTGATGCGGATCGTCGATGAGAACCGCAGATTGTGCATGTCCGCTCTGCAGGTCGGCGCGAGACTGATCGTTCAGGCGGGTGTTGGTCACCGTTCCGAACGCCGCCGCGAACGGGACCATGATCAGGACGAAGGTGATCACAACGGCCGCGACGACGGCATCGAGACGGTCCCTGGCCCGCATGAGGGGATTTCGGCTCCACGGAGTCAGTCTCCACCAGCGTGATGCGGATGACTGATGGACATTCATCCCGTGCCTCCTCGGCCATCCTTGCGCAATCCGAGTCTTCCGCACCCAGGGCGCGCGGCGTAGAGCACAAGGTCATCGCGCGGTGTAGAGCACAAGGTCATCGGCAGAAGCGACAGAGAGAGCACCTTCCCAGCGGCGTTTCACGGGGCGTGCGTGGACGGCGGCCCGGCACGCGGCACCGGCCGCCAAGGACCCCGGACGAGTGCCCTTCGGCCCTGGAACTGCGCTCGCTGTGACCGCGCCGAGCGGAAGCATCGTCACCCACACGACGACGGTGGCACCTGCCGGCCCGTCCGCCCCGTCCGATGCGATGAGCCGAGCGTGCCCCGAGTTTCCGGGCTGGCCCGGTGTGCCCGACACGAAGGTCGAACCGATCTGACGGTTGGCGGCACTCGCCGGCGCAGCCGAAGAGTCGAGTGTCTGAACGGTGACGGCGACAGATTCTCGCCGCGAACGGATTCGGGTGTGCGGGGCGTCGATTACTCCGTCAGGCTGCACGCCGCGAAGGTGTGCCGGTGTGAGTGGCATCCGGTGCACCGAGACGGGATCTGGTCATGCGCTTGCTCGTCGCGCGCCGTCTCCGGCCAGTGCCGGAGAAGTCGGTGGTGATCACGCCGCTACCGAGGCCATGTCCGACCACGGTCATCAAGCAGTGGGAGCCCTATCGCTGGTCGCCTGCCAGCCGGGGCAGGGTCAGCCGGTGTCCGGTGACGTACTCGATGTCGAGGACGAGGTAACCGTCGGAGGGGCGGATCGTCCACGGCGAGGGGCCGGTGTGGTCGAACCCGGACAGATACTCGGTGCCGGTGGCGGTGCGGGCGTGACCGAGCACGACCACACTCCATCCGTCCCGGGTTCCCGCCTCGACGTGGCCGGCCTCGAACGCCACGAACGTCCGATCGAAGCGGGCGAACCAGGACTCGTTGTCGGTCGCGATGACGATCTCGGCGCGGGGGGCGGCGAAGGTCACCAGCCGGACCGCGGGCAGGGCGTCCTCGGTGTAGAGCAGGCGACCCGTGGGCACCGACCGCAACGCGTGGACGCATTCGGTCGGGGTCAGGGTGCCGTCACGGTCGGAGGTGCGCATCACGCTGCGGTCTTCTTTCCAGACGCGGCGGTCGGGTGCGTGCGCCTACCTCCTTCAGCATGAGCCTGTCGTCCCAGCAGGGTTAGAGTCCTAAGTCGTTGCCCCGGTCGCTCGGCGTCACCAGTGCCGCAGCGGCCACCCGTGACCGGGTTTGACCTCGACGACAAGGGGATATTCTCGGGGTGCACGCGCCACCGCCCGGCAGCGTCCGCGTTCTCAACGGTGGGCCCATGAGGAAGCGGCGCAGAAAGCTGGTGACGATGCCAGGAGACGACGAATCACTCCTGCTCGACACGCTCTCGCAGCTGCGGCTGCGGCAGATGCTGACCGAGATGCAGGACCGCATCGAGCAGATGACCGCCTCCCGGGAACACTTCGACGGACTGCTCGAGGCGATGCTCACCGTCTCCTCCGGCCTCGACCTGGCAGCGACACTGCGGCGGATCGTGGACGCGGCCATCAGGCTGGTCGACTGCCACTATGGGGCCCTCGGGGTGCTCAACGACAGCGGAGACGGGTTGCAGGATTTCGTCTACTCGGGCATCGACGAACACACCCGGCTCCTGATCGGAGAGTTGCCCACCGGGCACGGGCTGCTCGGTGAGCTCATCGACCACCCCGCATCGATCCGCCTAGGCAACATCGCCGGGCACGCCGCTTCGGTGGGGTTCCCCGCACATCACCCGCCGATGCGCACCTTCCTCGGCGTGCCGATCCGCATCCGCGGGCAGGTCTACGGCAACCTCTACCTCACCGACAAAGCCGCAGGCCAGTCCTTCACCGAGGACGACGAAATCCTCATCCAGGCCCTCGCCGCCGCCGCCGGGATTGCCATCGACAACGCCCACCTCTTCGAACAAGCACGACAACGCCAGCAGTGGCAGCAAGCGGCCAGCGACATCCGCGGTGAACTGCTCGCCGCCATCGACCCCAGCGAGGTGCTCGACCTGATCGCCCGCCGGGCCCGCCACCTGGCCGGCGCCGACCACGTCCTGATCGCCCGACCCGACGACCTCGACCAAGCCTCCGCCGACGTCACCACCCTCATCATCACCGCGTACGCCGGAACCGACCCGAGCATGCCCGGTATGCGGATCGGCGTCGACGACACCGCCATCGGCCGGGTCTACCGCACCGGGACACTGATCCGGGTCCCGGAGATACGCGACGCCGGCCCACCCGGCGGTTCGGCGGTGCTGCTGCCGCTGCGGGTGTCCGCGGACTCGGTGACCGGGGTCCTCGCCGTGATCCGCATCCGCGGGCGGGCACCGTTCGACGACCACCAACTGCCCCTGGCC
Organism: Rhodococcus sp. P4_B6; assembly: GCF_056402215.1. Classification (NCBI taxonomy): domain Bacteria; kingdom Bacillati; phylum Actinomycetota; class Actinomycetes; order Mycobacteriales; family Nocardiaceae; genus Rhodococcus; species Rhodococcus sp. P4_B6. Next base: position 42,327 of record NZ_JBFUHV010000062.1, read on the forward strand.
GCCGCCTTCGCCGACCAGGCCGCCCTCGCGTTGAAGCTGGCCGACGATCAACGCCAACTGACGGCGTTGTCGCTGATCGCCGAGCGGGACCGGATCGCCCGGGATCTGCACGACCACGTCATCCAACGACTGTTCGCACACGGCCTGCACCTGCAAAGCGCCCACGGCCGCAGCCGCGTCCCCGAGGCCCAGCGCCGTTTGTCGGAGATGATCGACGACGTCCAGGACATCATCACCGATGTTCGCACCGCGATCTTCGACCTGCACGGCGGAGAGGACGACGGGTTCGCGCTGCGCCCGGCGCTGACCGCGATCATCACCGAACAAACCGGCGAGAGCGGACTGCGCACCACCGTGCGCATGACCGGCCCGCTGAACGTGGTCACCGGCCCCCTCGCCGACCACGCCGAAGCGGTGCTACGGGAAGCGCTCAGCAACGTCGTACACCACGCCCACGCCCACCACGTGGATGTCACCGTCTCCGTCGACGACGACCTCACCATCTGCGTCACCGACGACGGCATCGGCATGCCCCCGGTCGTGACGCGCAGCGGCCTGCACAACCTCACCACCCGCGCCCAACAGGCCGGCGGCACCTGCACCCTCACCACCCACGACACCGGCGGGACCCGACTGACCTGGAACGCACCCCTCCCCGAAGTGCCAGGGGAAGAATAGGTTTCGGCCTTGACGAGCAGTGCCGGACCCGAATGCGTCCATTCTCATTACCTTGACAAGGAGACGCGCCAACCGAAGTTGCATGTGCGGCGGGTCATTGTGCGGAAGGGTGGCGCAAATCCGCGGGCACTGACCGGAAACTGAGGGGAGACCCCAGACCGGGGTTCGGCCGGGAACGCTTTCACATTCTCGGCCGGATCTCTGCTTCTCGAGTTTCACCGTTACCGATTACTCTCTCGATCCGCGAATCTTGATCTACGCGCGCCCGCGGCGCACCGCAATACCGCGTATCGGCTGGTCACAAGTGCTGTCGACGAGGGTGTGGCGAAAGCGCGGGTCGGACATCTCGGGTGTCCCTCGAGGCCGAGTCTCCCGAGTGTGCCCGCCTACTGGTTCCTACTGGTTCAGCTGTTCGCCGGTGACGAGGAAGATCACCCGGCGCCCGACCACGACGGTGTGGTCGCCGAAGCGTTCGTAGAAACGGCCCAACAAGGTGACATCGACCGCGGCCGGGATGGTGCCGGGCCAGGCCGGGTCCTCGATCAGGGTGAGCAGTTGCCGGTGCAGGTCGTCGAGTTCGTCGTCGTGTCTGCCGAGTTCGGCGGCCAGCTCGGGATCATGGGTGCGCAGGACTTGTTCGGCGAGGCCGGCCAACGCGGTCGCCGCTCGCCCCATCCGGTTCAGGATTTCTTCCGTCTCCCCGGAGGTGACGTGGTTCGGGTGCCGGCGGCGCACACTCTCGGCCACATGCTGCGCCAGCCCGCCCATCCGGCTCAGATCCGACACCAGATGCACCCCGGTGACGACCTGGCGCAGGTCCCGGGCGACCGGGGCCTGCAACGCCAGCAACGCCATCGCCTGCTCCTCGCACGGAGCGTGTAACCGCTCGATCTGCTCGGTGAGGTCGAAGACCCACTCGGCCCGCGGAAGATCGGCCCGGACGAGGGCGTCGGTGGCCGACTCGATGGCTTCACCAGCCAGGTGGCACATCAGCGCCAGTTGATTGGTCAGGTTGTCGAGCTGTTCGTGAAACTTGATCCGCATAGACGTCATCCTGGTGTCTCGACAACTGACTTCCGAACCGCTGGGCGATCCGCCCGGAAGTCGCTCTTCGTGACGGTCCGGTCCGACCGTTATGCCGATCATGCGAGAGATCGCCGACCGCCGTGCCGTCCCGGGCGCGGGACCCTGCAGGTGATCCAGGCCGGGGTTACCGTGTGGGAGTGCCGGTGCTGCGGAAGTTCCCGTCTCTCAGATCCTTTCCGGATTCCATGTCGAGACAGCCCAGATGACGACGACGTCGAGGGCGATGATCAGCAGTGACCACGCCGGGTAGTAGGGCAGCCACAGGAAGTTCGCCAGGATCGAGATCGCAGCGACAATGATCGCCGAGACCCGGGCCCATCCGGCGCCGGTGAACAGGGCGAGGCCGACGATCGCGACGAGGGCACCGAGGACGAGGTGGATCCAGCCCCAGGTGGTGAGGTCGAACTTGTAGACGTATTCGATGCCGAGCACGAACACTTCGTCTTTGGCGACCGCGGCGATGCCCTGGCAGAACTGGATGATGCCGACGGTGACCATGATGATGGCCGCGAACATGGACGTGCCGGCCGCAAACCTCTGTTTGCCCGATGGATACTCGGACCTCACGGGGCCCTCCCCAACGCTGCGATCGGACATGGCCGGTCCTCCCCGAAGCTTCGATGTATCGGTACGACGATTGTCCGCCGCAGCGTGCTGTATTCGCGGGAGAACCCGGATTCCCGCACCGTGGCCCTGAGCAAGCACCAGGAATCAGCGGACAGAATCATCGCCGCTGCAGAACGAATGGTGGTCCGGCGTGCCGGCTCGGACACGAACTCCTCGACGCCGACCGCGGACAACCGGTCCGGGCGACGACATGTCCCCCACCGCCGTAGTCAGGCCCTCCGGTCTTCTCCCACGATGAGAAACACCGTCATTCGGGCGTGGTGGACGGGCCGCCGTCCCCGGGCTTCCTCCCGGGCCTCGCCATCTCGTGTCACCGGTTACGACAGGCGTGGTGAGCGACGGGCGAAAATCCGCCGCCGCGCTCCCCGGATGCTGATCGTGACCTGAGGGGCGGGAACTTCGGGGGTGAGCACCGGTGCCGCAGGCGTTAGTGGACGGCTGGGCGTGGCATCGAGTGTGCGCGTGGCCGCCCGTTCGACCAGAAGCGGGACGAAGTCCCGGACGCGGCATCCGTCGAGCCGTCCGAGCGCGGCCTCGATCAGGTCCTCGACCACCACCGGGTCGAGGTCGGGATAGCGCTCGATCAGTCGAGTTCGGACGCCATCTATCTCATGTTCTTCGCGGTCGTCCATGCCATCTATTGTCCGCCCGGCCGGGCTGGTAGGAACACGTTTCGGGTCCCATTACCTGGGGTTCCACGGCGGGGACCGCACTCTCGGTACATGGCCGGGTGATAGGGATCGACTATGGATGCTCGGACCGAGGCATTCAATGCACTTGCGCCGCTGAACGAGTTGGTGGTTCCCGGTGGCGGCTCGGTGATGCGGCCGGGTCTGAGGCAGTGGCGGACCGCTACCTTCCTGCACCGGATTCGGAGGCGGTGGGGAACGGGCTGGGGCCGAGAGCGACGATGATCGAGGTGGGATGGAGTCCGATCTGGCTCCAGCTGGTGGTGACTGTCAGCGACCCGGTCCGCGGGTAGGCGCCGATCCAGTACAGCGGCGTCGTCCGATACGGACCGGATTCCCTGGTGGGGGGTTCGCTCCGGAAGAGCGGGTCGGCGGGGCCGTCGAGGTCGTCGACGCGGACCAGCACCGTCAGATAGGACCACCGCGCCGACCAGTCGTGCGGGTCGGTCAGGGTGCGGGTTTCGTAGCGGGCGAAGTCGCCGCGGATCCCGGTGACCTTCATTGCCAGTTGCAGCAGCAGCCCGGACGCGAACGCGGTGACCGTGGACAGTTCCAGGGTGAGGTCTTTCTCGGCCGCGATCGGCATCGGTGCGTGCACGCGAAGGCCCCGGTCTGCAGGCGGCGCGATGGCCGGCCAACGATGGCGGCGCATATCTCATCATCGCACCCCTCATCACCCACCGGGGTGCGATCGGCCCAGCGAGGATCACCGTTGTCGGTTCCGGAAGTCTCTGTCCCGCAGACGGTCCGGAGTGCCGTTCCGGGAGGGTGTGTGCCGCATCGTGATCAGAGGACCCGATCGGTGCAGGCCGGAGAGGGCCCTGCTTCGTCCGCTTTCCGTGGCGTTGCGGCGGGCGTCTGACCCGGCCGCCACGAGGCGGCGGACGCCAGGCACTGGGGTACGCCCGCGCCCCGCGTCGCGGCGGCTAGGTCAGTGCTGTGCTCTTGAGCGTCTCGAACTCCTGCGGTGTGATCGCTCCCGAATCGAGCAGCGCCTTGGCGTCGGCGATCTGCTGGGCCGGGGACTTGCCCGCGACCTCCCGGATGTGGGTGTCCTGGGCCTGTTTGACCTGCCCGAAGGCCGCCGCGGACCGTTCGGTCATGCCCTGGTTGCGCACGATCAGGTAGATCAGCGCCGACAGGAAGGGGATCAGGAACAAGAACAGCAGCCACAGCGCCTTGAGCCACCCGGACATCTGGTGGTCCCGGAACAGGTCGGTGATGATCGCGAGCAACACTCTCAGGTAGGCCACGAACAAGTAGAAGACGAAGATGAACCAGAAGAACTCCAAGAAACTGTCCATGGTGGGTGTTCCGTCCACTCGGTGATTCTCCGGTCAGGAGGCCAGGATCTTGGCCTTCTCGGTGTTGAACTCGTCGTCGGTGAGAACCCCCTGCTCGTGCAGCTCACCGAGCTGCTTCAAGGCGGTCAGACGGTCGACACC
>NZ_JBFUHV010000063.1:0-46735 GCF_056402215.1 Rhodococcus sp. P4_B6
AAGACGGCWTACGMGATAACTWTATGTCTCGTGGGCTCGGAGATGTGTATWAGAGACTGACCTACCTCGCCGGCGACTACCAGCTCGATCTGCCGTCGCTCGCCGACGCAGCGACGTCGGGCGAGCGAGCGGCGAAGGCCGTACTGGCGAGCCTGAGCCAGGCCGCGAGAGAGAAGGACTCGGCAATCAGAGTTTGAGCAGTCGCTTCGCCAGCTTGCCGGAGGCGCGGGGTCGTTGCCGCGTGGTCCGGGCACGCCCTCAGCCGAACAACTCGGGGTCGACGCGATCGGCATCGACGGCTTCGAGTGCGCCGGACACCCCGGCGAGGACGACGTCCCGGGCTCGTGCTGATCCCCGCCGCGGCCCGGGCGCAGTCCGTCCCGATCATCGCGCGAGCGGCGGACTCGCCACCGGCGCCCGGCGACCGGGCTACGAGACCAATTCACCACTGCTGCAACACTTCGAGGGAGAGGCCCCAGTGAGCTTCAAGAGCCCGTTTCCGGACGTCGAGATTCCGAACCTCAGTGTCTACGATTTCCTTTTCGGCCAGGTCGACACGGCCGATGGGGACCGGCCCGCGCTGATCGACGGTGCCTCCGGCGCGGTCACCACGTACCAGTCGCTCATCGCCCAGATCAACGGGGTGGCCGGGGCGTTGGCCGCGCGCGGTCTCGCCGTCGGTGAGGTGGTGGGTCTGCATTCGCCGAACGTTCCCGCGTTCGCGTCGGTGTTCCACGGGATCCTGCGGGCCGGTGGCGTCGCGACCACCATCAACGCCCTCTACACCGCCGAGGACATCGCCAAGCAGCTCACCGACTCGAAGGCGAAGTTCCTGTTCACCGTCTCCCCGCTGCTGCCGCAGGCCAAGGCCGCGGCCGCGAAGGTCGGGATTCCGGTAGCGAACGTGATCGTCCTCGACGGCGCCGACGGGCACCCGTCGCTGAAAGATCTGCTGGCCGAGGGCGCCCCCGCCCCGGACGTGTCGTTCGATCCGGCGACCCAGCTGGCGGTGCTGCCGTACTCGTCCGGGACCACCGGCCGGCCCAAGGGGGTGATGCTCACGCACCGCAACCTGGTGGCGAATGTGTGTCAGATCAACCCGCGGATGGGCATCGGCGCCGACGACAAGCTCCTGGCGGTGCTGCCGTTCTTCCACATCTACGGGATGACGGTGCTGCTGAACGCGGCCCTGTACAACCGGGCGAGCTTGGTGACGATGCCGAAGTTCGACCTGGTCGAATTCCTGAAGATCGTGTCCGGGCAGAAGTGCACGTATGTGTTCATCGCCCCGCCGGTCGCGGTGGCGTTGGCCAAGCATCCGCTGGTCGACGATTACGACCTGTCGAGTGTGCATTCGATCTTCTCCGGCGCCGCCCCGCTGGATCAGGAGCTGGGCAAGGCCGTCGCGAACCGGCTGGGTTGCCGGGTGCGGCAGGGCTACGGGATGTCGGAGATGAGCCCGGTCTCGCATGCGATTCCGTTCGACCGTGACGACATCGCCCTGGATTCGGTGGGTCCGTCGATCGCGAACATGGAATGCAAGCTGGTCGACCCGGCCACCGGCGAGGAGGTCGCCTACCCGACCGACGGGGTCAGTGAGCCGGGTGAGTTGTGGTGCAAGGGCCCGAACATCATGGCCGGGTACCTCGGCAACGACGAGGCCACCGCGGAGACCCTGGACGGGGACGGGTACCTGCACACCGGCGACATCGCGACCGTCGACTCCGAGGGCGTCGTGACGATCGTGGACCGGATGAAGGAGCTGATCAAGTACAAGGGCTACCAGGTGCCGCCCGCCGAGCTGGAGGCGTTGCTGTTGACGCACCCGCAGATCGCCGACGCCGCCGTCATCGGGGTTCTCGACGACGAGGGTGAGGAGGTGCCGAAGGCGTTCGTCGTCCGCCAGCCCGGTGCCGAACTCGACGAGGCCGCGGTCATCGCGTTCGTCGCCGAGCGGGTGTCGCCGCACAAGAAGGTCCGCAAGGTCGAGTTCATCGACCTGGTGCCGAAGTCCGCCGCGGGCAAGATCCTCCGCAAGGACCTACGCGCCGCCGAAACTGCCGGGAGGTAGGCCCTCCGACAAGGCACACATCGAACCGACCACTACCGCCACCCTCATCGACGGTGTCCTGCAGCTGCCCATCTCCATGGCGGCCGCAGGCATGTCGATGGRTTTCACCCAGATCGACGAGGCCACCGAGGCCGTGCGCCTCGGCTTGCTCGACCAATTTGTCGCCGACGACAAGATCCACACCGAGCACCCCAGAGCGCCACGGTCGACGGTATAAGGGCGCCGCCGCCAGCGTGAACGCAGCATCTGCGCTGCCACACGTGTTCGTGCAGCATCGAGTCTGTCGGTGTCGTGACGGGGTTCGAGGCTACCGTAGCCCGCATCGTTCAGGCTACCGTCAGCGATATCCTGGAAACACGTCGTCGAGAGGCTGAACGTGCAGATTTCATCGAACATATCGCGGACCGGATGAATCGATCCGGACGATGTCCGATATCGATCCGTTCGAGACCCATCGCGATGTGACCCCGTCAGTCGCGTCGGAACTGGCAGCCGACGGATTCGACGACGCCCGGGAGATCGGGCGTGGAGGCTTCGGTGTCGTGTACCGGTGCACGCAACCCGCACTCGACCGGATCGTCGCCGTCAAGGTGCTCACCAACGATCTCGCGGAGGAGAACCGGGAGCGCTTCTTTCGCGAACAGAGGGCGATGGGCCGCCTGACCGGCCACCCCAACATCGTCAACGTCCTCCAGGTCGGGGTCACCGACAGCGGACAACCATTCATCGTGATGCCGTACCACCCGCAGGGCTCCCTGGACGAACGTATCCGACGGCACGGCCCGTTAGGTGTGGACGACGTACTGCAGTTAGGGGTGAAACTGGCAGGTGCGTTAGAGGTTGCCCACGGCGAGGGCATCGTCCACCGCGACATCAAGCCGGCGAACATTCTCCTCACCGACTATGGCGAGCCGGCACTCACGGACTTCGGGATCGCGCATATATCCGGCGGGTTCGAGACCGCTACCGGCATCGTCACCGGTTCACCTGCGTTCACTGCGCCCGAGGTCCTCGGCGGCGCCGCCCCAAGCCCCGCCTCGGACATATACGGACTCGGAGCCACCCTGTTCTGCGCAGTCACCGGCCACGCCGCATTCGAGCGCCGCAGCGGCGAACAGTTGGTCGCCCAATTCATCCGCATCACAAAGGAACCGGCACCGGATCTTCGGGATCACGGCCTCGCCGACGATGTCGCTACCGTGATCGAACAGGCAATGGCCCGTCGCCCCGAGGACCGGCAACCCTCAGCCCTAGCGTTGGGCGAGAACCTGCGCGAGATCCGACGTCGCCGCGGGATATCTGCAGACGACATGGCGCTCCACGTGCGACCCGCCCCGGATACAGAACCAGCACCGCAGGAGAGGATTCACCTGAACCCTTCCCGCCACGAGAGGGGGAATCTCCCCCTGGAGTTGTCCAGCTTCGTCGGTCGCAGGCACGAACTCGCCGAAGCGAAGAATCTACTGACGTCGTCGCGCCTGCTGACATTGGCCGGAATCGGCGGAGTCGGGAAAACACGCCTCGCACTTCGACTTGCATCGAGCATCCGCCGCGAGTTCGCCGACGGCACATGGTTCGTCGAGCTCGACGAGGTCGATACCCCGTCCCGCTTGATCGACGTGGTGGCCGCAACCCTCGGTGTGCGGGACCAAACTGACCGGTCGCTACGCGAGATTCTGCTGGACTTCCTGTCTTCGCGAGAACTGTTGCTGATCTTGGACAACTGCGAGCAAGTGATCGACGCGGTTGCCGACCTCGCGACGGTTCTGCTTCAGCAGAACCCGAATCTGCGCATCCTCGCGACAAGCCGCGAACCCCTTGCAATTGCCGGCGAGGCAGCACTGCGCGTTCCCCCACTCACCGTCCCCGACCCCGACCGCGAGCCGTCCCTGCAGGGTCTGCCCCGTTACGACGCGGTGTCGCTGTTCACCGAACGCGCCACCACCGCGGTCTCGACCTTCGCGTTGACCGATGCCAACAAGTCCGCTGTAGCGCGGATTTGTCACCGGCTGGACGGATTGCCCCTGCCGATCGAACTGGCGGCAGCGCGGTTGCGTGCGATGTCGCCCGAACAGATTCTGCAACGGCTTTCCGACCGCTATGCGTTGTTGACTCGCGGGAGCCGAGGCGCGCCGTCGCGCCAGCAGACGCTTCGGTTGTGCGTCGACTGGAGCTACGACCTGTGCACCCCGCTCGAACAATCCACGTGGCTACGGCTGTCGGTATTCACCGGCAGCTTCGAACTCGATGCCGCAGAACACGTGTGCGGGGACAATACCGGCGACCTGCTGGACTCGGTGGCATCCCTCGTCGACAAGTCGATCCTCATCCGCGAAGAGCACGGCACCGCGGTCCGCTTCAGGCTGCTCGAGACCCTCCGCGCCTACGGACGAGAAAAGGCCCAGGAAATCGACGACTACCACGACTTGCGCCGGCGGCACCGGGATTGGTACCGCCAGCTGGCTCGCACCGCCGAGGACGAGTTCATCGGTCCCAGGCAGCTCGAGTGGATGGAGCGACTCAGCAGTGAGCAGCCCAATCTGCGGGACGCGATGGACTTCTGCCTCGCCGAAAGCGATGCCGACGCCGGTTTGCAGATGGCCACACCCTTGTTGCAGCTCTGGGGGTCGCGAGGCCAGCTCAGCGAGGCGAGGCGCTGGCTTGACCAATTCCTGTCACTCCAGAAAGAACGCCCGACCATCACCTACATCCGGGCGCTGTACGCCGACTGCCTGATGTCCGAACAGCAGCAGGACCATCAGCGAGGTGCTGCCCTTGTCGAGCGGGCGCGGATCCTCGCCGATCAGATGACCGACCCGATAGCGCACGCGATCGTCGACCACGCGGACGGCATCGTCGGATTGTTCACCGGCGATCTCACACGCGCGGCGTCACGTCTGGAGCGGGCACAGCCTGTGTTGCGACATGCCGAGAACGAACTCGCACTGCGGATCGAGTCCCTGACGCTGCTGGGATTGACGTATCAACTGGCCGACACCCAACCCCACCGGGCAGTCGAATGCTACGAGGAAGTTCTCGCGATCACGGAAGCTCAAGGTGAATCCGTCTATCGGGCCTACGCACTGTGGGCCATGGCCGTCGCACAATGGCGACTGGGTGATCAGCGCCGCGCAACCGACCTACTCGAAGAAGGAGTGCGGCTCGCTCGACTCGTCGACGACCCGGTCAGTTGCGCGAACTGCGTCGAAGTACTCGCCTGGATCGCCGGAACCAGTGACCCTGAACGCGCCAGCACACTGATGGGGGCCGCGGAGACGCTCGGCCGCGCTGCCGGGAGCCCGTCCGTAATCGTTCCCGACCTGTTCGTTTATCACGAAGAATGCGAGCGGTCCGCCCGCCGGATGCTCACCGAACGCGCCTTCGAGCAACCCTGGCAACACGGCAGGGCAATGGATCTCACGTCCGCTGTCTCCTACGCACTCCGCGAGCAGACCCCGAAGACGAGTCCTCCAGATTCCACCACCCTGACGAAACGCGAAAAACAGGTCGCCGAACTGATCGCCGAGGGTCTGACCAACAAGGCGATCGCCGCCCGCCTCGTCATCTCGCAGCGCACCGCTCAGGGACATGTCGAACACATCCTCACCAAACTCGGATTCACCTCAAGAGCACAGGTCGCTGCCTGGGTTGTCGAAGAGAGACAATCATCCTAATTTACGCTCAGCGTGACGGGGAGGCACGGTCAGCCGGACATCGGACCCGCCTCCATCGAGCCATGGAAGGTTTCGTGGGTACTTGTGCTGGCCGTGTAGTCCACTCCTGAATGCCATCACCAAAAGCCGACTGCACACGGTCGCACGTGCCAGCTAGCGGTGCAGTCGCCGTTTGATATTGAAAGCGGGTTCCTAAAACGGTCGTTTATGAACCCTCGATCGGAACAGCGCACCTCCTGACGGAATCGACAGTGGTCGTGCGACGTTCGGGCCTTCAGCGCACTTTGGGATCAAAGCGGCCGAATACGATCGTCTCCGACCCATGTGGGGTTCAGGGCGGCAACCACTGCTTCCTGAAATGACACGAAGGACAATACTCATGGTGAGTAGTCTTCGCGCACCGCTTATGTGCTGCTGACCACCTATCTCGACTTTCAAGATAGCTACGATCTGCCGATGCGTCTGAAAGAGCAACTACCGAGAGAGCTGGTTGCTGGACTGCGGCCGCTCCATTCTGGTTGCATGATGTGCGGTCAGGAGCCGTGCGTGGCGAATTCGGTTGCGGCAGCGAGCATGGTGTCGCGCACGGTGTCGAGGTTCGGTTCGCGGAGTAGCTGTGCGGGTGGTTGGTTGTCGAGTGCGGGGTTTCGTCCTTGGAACCAGGTTTGGATGACGGCGGGGGTGTCGCGCGCGCCGATTCGTCGTGCGGCGTCGAGGGCGACCTGGAGTCGGTCGAGGATGGCGTGGTCGGGTAGTGGGGTGGTGCCGTCCACCCATCCGTGGACGGTGGCGGTGTCGGGCGCTTCGGCCAGGTATGCAACGAGTTTCGCGCCCAGGAGTGACCGCAATTCGGTGATGAGGGTGCGCGCTGCCGTGTCGGGTCCGGTGCCTGTGTCGACCATTTCGCCTCTCCTCGGTCAGCCCCCGTGTGCTGTTCACGCTACTGCTGGAACGGCATCCGCAGGTCCGGGTAATCGGCGTCGGACAGGGTGATCGTGCGCCCGCACCCGCACGGTGTTCCCGATGTGCAGGAGGTGGTCGGGACGCTGTGCGGTGCGCGCATCGAGACGGGATTGTTCGGGCAGCGAACCCGGGCCGGAGGAACGGCGGGCCCGCGGTAACGCCGGGATCCGTCGGGTTGGCGGGCGCCGTGTGGGACGAAGGCGTAGGCCTGGCGGGCCTGGTGCCGGCGGTCGAGCCGCCCGCGCACGCCGGCGTCCATCTTGGTGTCGATCGGCTCGATGTCGTGCAGCCCCGCAGGAAGACTCGTCGGGTAGAGGGTGCCGTCGATCCAGAGGGTGTCGCTACCGTCGGGTCCGGGGTGTATGCCGCGCTGTTTGGGGTGCAGGTCGTAGATGGTGGTGTAGCCGAGCTGCCAGACCGGCAACGCGAACGTGTCGTTGGTGACGTAGTTGTAGGCGCGGTCGGCGATGAGCTGCCGCGGCTTGCCGATGGTGTCACCGAGCGCGTGAACGGCGGGCAGGCCACCGATGCCCTTGTGCGACCCGGCCGGGGAGAGGTTCATCGCCCGGGCCACGTGTACCACCGGGCCACGGCCGGGCACGGATGGCACATCGGTGATCACGTGCAGGCCATAACCGCAGAAGAAGATCGTTTCCTCGAACTCACTGCTGCGCCAGCCCATCCGCGCGTCCATGTCGGCCGTGCAGATGTAGCGGCGATCCGGCCCGGTCGGGGCGTCCGGGAGGTGGTGCCCGCTCCTGCGGGCATGCGGATGGTTCGGATCCGGCGGCGCGAGCGGATGATCCGGCGGCGGCGGCGAGTCGGGGTCGGCGTCGACGAGCGGTTTGCGGTGGCGCACCCGCCCCCACGTCGAGAGGTCGGTCGAATCCAGAGCCACGGCCCCGGTCGACGGGTGACCCCACAGGGAGGCATCGAGCAGGGCCTGCACGAAGCGATGCTCGTCCCACTCGGGATACCGAGATGATCGGCACGCGTTCATCAGTCACCGTAACGCATCGTTGATGGCCTCGTAACTGATGGGCACACCGTCCGGCAGCTCAAGTGCCGCGCGTTGCCGATCGGTCCATCCCCGCACCACCGTCGCGACTTTTGTCTGGTGCATCGGTAGGCCGAGCATCGGTGTGAGCAGGTAGGCGGCGAGGAATGCATCGGCGGTGAAATTGCGTTGAACGCCGCGATGGTGGTCGAACACCTCGTGGACGAACTCGCGTGCCTCACAATGTTCGATCACCGCGACCACCCCGGCTGGTGGTGAGCTGTTGGAGGGAGGTGTCCGTCTCGTCGGAGTCGGTGACTTTCGGTGCGTCGTGGTCGGTGGCCGTGTCTGTTGGTTTCTCGTGTTCTGGGTGTTCGGATCCGCCGGGCTATTGCTGCGCCTATGGGTGCTCGCCCCGGCTGGTGTGCGATGTCAGTTCTGTGGGTGTCCAGGCGGGCCAGGTGGCTTCGCCGACGACGTGACCGTCGGTGAACTGGGCGACGATGCGCGGGCCGGTGCTCGAGCTGTTGTCGTACACGCTCGCGTGATCGAAACGTGGGAACGCCTGAGCGACGAGGCCCCATATTCTTTGGTATCGCTGGCGGATCTTGTCTTCGGGCACGTCGTGTCCGCCGGCTTGCACCCGGCAGCGCACACGCTGGACCGCTAGTTCCTCGGGAATCATTAGCACATGCAAGACGACGGTGTAGTCGTGTGTGCGCGCTTGGTCGATCAGCTCCAGTTTCGACGCTTGGGAGAACACCGTCGCGGCGATGAACGATTTCCCCAGGGTCAGCAGGTGTGCTCGGGTCTTCGCGGCGATCTCCGCCGCCTCATAGGAGTGGATGGCCGGATCTGCCGGCCATCGTTGTGTGGCGATTTCGTCGGCATTGACGAGCGGGCTGGCTGGCAGCAGGGGGGCGAGGGTGAAGGCCACGAAGGTGGACTTGCCGGCGCCGTTGCAGCCGGCCACCAGGTCGAGTCGTTTCACTCGGGCAGGATTGTGCGCGTGCCGTCGGGACGGTACTCGATGATCTGACCGTCCTCGGACAGCGCGACGGTGGTGATTCCCTGGGCGGCGAGCGTAGAGCCGTAGTCGGTGGTGGCCAGTTGTTCCTCGATCGCCGCGTTGATCTCGGCGTTGAACACTGTGCCTTCTTCGGGTCCGAGTTCGCCGAGCGGCAACCGGCCGGCGAGGGCGTCTTCTACTCGGCGGCGGGCCGCGGTCTGTCGGCTCGAGACCGCACGTCCCACCCGGGCCCAGTGTTCGAGTTGTTGGCGTCCGGTGCGGTGTTGCCGTTCTCCCTCGGCCATGGCGCTGGCCACCAGGTCGGCTGCCAGGCGGGTGACCTTGTCGCCAGTGCTGTGCATCGCTTCACTCTCAGGTGGTGTAGCTACTTGCTACAAGTGTAGCTGATAGCTACAGGCGCTGTCGGGTTCCTGTTGTCGGGGTCCGCCCGAATCCGCCGACGATCGTCGGTCCTCCCTTCGAGACCACGCCGCCGGGTGCGGTGAAGGTCCCCTAGACGACAAAAAGCCGCCCCCAACTGGCCATTGAGGTCAGTCCGGAGGCGGTTTAACGTCGAGGGTGCGGCCGTATCCCGTCGGGTCGAGACTTGGCATTCCGGGATACGACCCGCCGGGTTTGCTGACTCCTGCCTCCGCTGCGAGTCGCGTAGCTGAGCCGCTCTCGAACCATCCCTGAGCGCGGTGCTCCACGCATGGTTCGAGGGCGCAAGGGTAACTGGCCGAGATTCGCCAACTCGCCTTACCGCGAAGTGGTCGCCCCGGGGTAGGTGGGACTCACGGCGGGGGGTTGGGTGATGCACCGTGCATCACGGTGGGCGGCGACCTGGCGGACGATTCTTCTGGTTCGGGCGCTGTTCTGCTGACTGATCAGAGGGGCGGGTCGGTCCGCCTGATCGCCGGTTCCGGTGGAGTGAGACGGGGAGGATTGCGATGGAACTGAGGGTGCGGGAAGTCGGGGTCTGGGATCGCCGTCATGCGTCTCGGTCCGGCGGTTCCACTAGGGGTGGCGTGCGGTCAGGATGCGGGACTTGATTTCCGGGGTGGTGGTGCAGACGGCACTGAAGGCGGCTTCCCGGACCAACCGCTCGGTGGGCTCACCGCGTGTGACCGATCGGCTCCCCGCGGCGGTGGCGACGTAGGTGGCGGCGGTGACGGCGAATTGGCTGGCCTGGGCGCGGGCGTTGTAGATGTCTCCGTCGCCTGTGGCCGCGTTGTTGAGTGCTGTGCGGATCGTGGTGTGTGTTTCCCGCAGTTGCGGGCAGGGGTGTCCGATGCGGTCGGCTTCGGTCAGGCACGCTCGTGCCACGCCGAGGGCGAGGGAGCCGTTGATCCGGAGAATGGCGCGGTCCGCGATGCTGAGTCCGCCGCGACGAGCCATTCGGACGTGGATGACCGAGGCGTGGGGGACTTCGTATCCGTTGAAGGTCAGTTCGACGGTGTTGGATGCGTCGGCCGCGGACAGGCAGATTCGGTTCGCGTGGACACCTCGACCGTCGGTTGCGTCCATCAGGAAGGTGACGGTTTTCTGGGCTCGGGTGTCGAATGCGGTGACGCCAATAGTGTCGACGAGGCCCCATCCGGTCACGAACGGTGCCTGCCCGGTAATGGTGTATCCATCGTCTGTTTCGGTCGCGACGATGACGGGGTTGTCCGGGTTCGCGTAGCCGCTGCCGGAGACCCCGGCGGTGATGGCGCCGCTGCGCAGGTCGGCGAGATAGCGGGCTTTGAGGGTGTTGTTCCTCGACATCATAATTCGGAGGAGGGTGCCGTGGTGTTGTGCCCAGACGAATGCGGTCGCCAGGCAGCCGCTGATGAGGATTTCGCCGACGTCGGCGAGGGTGTTGACGGGATCTTTGGTGGCGAAGGCGAGGCCGTAGAAGCCCCGGTCGCGTAGTGCGGAAAAGTGCGAGGGCGGGATCTTCCCCGACGTGTCGACCTCCGCCGCGGCGGGTCGCAGCACCTGGTCGGTGAGGGTTTGCGCTTGCTGTACCCAGTCGGTCATGGCTGACACCGTATCCACACTGCGCCGCACCCAGCCGACGTAATCCAATGGTGGGCGGACGCCGTGAGACTCGTCCAGCTTCTGAGAACTCGCACCACTGCGGCAGCGGTCCACTGCCGCAACTGCGATCGAGATGTTCCCCGGATCGCCTCCGGTGTAGTCCCACGGCAGTAGCAGTCGGTCCGTGACCCGAGGTGCGGCGGCTCGATGATGGTGGAGGACTACCCGCGAGACTGGTGAACGTCCCGCTGGACGGCTCATCGGACATCAACTCGGCGATGTGCGTTGTGACGCAGGGTCCGGCGGATCTGTGCGAGGACGGCTTCCCGCTGCTCCGGGGTTGCTCGCATGGCGTTGCGACGGTGGATTGCGGTGCGGAGGGCTTGTTGTTCGCGGCGGCGCCGGGCGTCGGCCGCGGCGCGGTGCTGGCTGGGTGAGGGGCCGGTCCAGTCGATGTGGGTCAGTCGCCAGCGAAGGAGGGCGACCGGTGAGCTGATCCGGTCTGCTGTGGGCCAGGTCCAGCCACGTTCTCGGGTGTCGCGCTCGAGGGTCTGTGCGATGTCGTGGCCGGTCCAGCGGGTGGTGTCGATGCCGGCGGCCTGGATGGTGTCGCAGATGTTGCCGATATGGCCGCGGGTGAGAACGGGGGAGCGGGCGATGAGGGTGGCGGCGGCTCGTTGGAGGTGTAAGGGTCGGGGTTGTGGGGTGGGTGTGGTGGGCCGCGCGTGTGCGCGTTGGTGAGCACTTCGTAACGAAAGAGTATGTGAAGGAACGTAAGTACCGGGGGATAGGGTGTCAGCACCGGTCGCCTGGGGATGAGTTGTGCTGGCCGCGGTGGTGGGCTGTTGGGGCCGGGTGCGGTGGCGTGCGAGACGTCGGGCGGCGCGGGTGCGGCACGGACGCGGTGGGCGTTGTGGGGGTGGGGGAGTGGCGTCGACGATGTGTTTCGGGGAGCTGAGTGCCCAGACGGATGCGGCTTGGTGTTGTTGGCCGCCGTGGTGGAGTTCGGCTGCCAGGTATTCGTGGGTGCGGAGGGTTCGGCCACGTTCGAGTTCGACGCCCATGCTCAGGGTTTTGAGAACGCGGCGGGCGCGGTTGACGACGGAGAGTGAGACTCCGGCGTGGTGTGCGATGAGTTGCCGGGATGCGGTGACACCGCGGCCGGTGGTGGAATCCGCGAATCGGGCGTGGGCTGTGGCGACGGCCATCAGGCGTTCGATACCGATGCTGTGGGCGGTGAGTGCGGCTTGGCCGGTGGTGGTGTGGGTGATGTGGTGGCGGAGTTGGCGTAGCCATTCGGTGCGGCCGGACCATACGGGGATGGTGGCTTCGCGTCCGGGTGTGGTGGGGAGGGTGAAGGATCGGCCGCGTTGCCCGGTGTCGCGGTTGTATTCGTGCAGTTTGTTGATGGCGTGGGTGGCGGCGTGGACGGAGGCTTCCCAGGTGTCGACTTCTGCCGACTGCGGAATGTGCGTACCGCCGTGGACGGATGACCGGATGTTGGTGGGCGAAACAGGTTGTGTAGGTGCTGATTCAGCGCATGCGTTAGTATCAGACGTACCTGTCACAGGTAAGTCCCTTCGGGGAATGCAGTACGAGCGTCGGAAGCGGGTAACTTCCGACACTCACCCTCAGAGAATGTGACGGCTCGGCAAGGCCTTCACCCCCTTGGTTGAGGAGGACCGGCAAGTCCTCCTCAACAAAATGCCGCGGAGCGGTTCGTGAATCTGAAACCACCCCCACCAAGGGGGTTTTCGTGTTTCTGAGGGTCTGCTATGGAATTTGGGTTATCGGGTAGCGCGAGGGTTACGCGGTCAGGGGCATCGCCTCGCTATGGGCGTGGGTGGGTGCCGATCCACTAGCGCGGTCACCGCGAACTGTGGAGGTTCGCGCGTGTCCGCTGAAGGGGACCGGGAAGGGTGGTTGTGGCCGCAGCCGCCTCGGTTACGCCGACCGCGGTGCCGGCTGCACACCGAGCAACAGGTGCGCCGCGGCGGCGACCTCACGGATCTGCTCAATCGTGGCTGTTTCGGGCTCCGATGCGACGAGGTCGACGACATCTACGAGCGCGTCGCGTGCTCCCGGGCTGAGACGACACCTGTCCGGTGCGAGGCGGATTGGGCCGTGCGTGTCGATGAGATCCGGAGCGGACATCACGGTCGGCGTCCTGGTGTCGGTGACGAGGAGTGCRCAGATGACGCTCTCTATCGCGATGATGTCCCACGTTCGCCCGTGACGGTCGGTGGCGGTAAGACCCCTCATGCGACTGCCCCTCTCGTCGAGGGACGGTGCAGTCGTAAATCCCATGCCTCGATGGCCGCGGCGACGCACGCCTCGGCAACAGAGCCCGGTTTGGCGGCGAGGTGCGCCCAGAACGCGGCAGCGACAGCTTCCGCACCACTGAACTGATGGCCACTCAGGTAGTCATGAGCATCGACGGTGGTATCGGCGACCGCGGACCAGGCGTAGAGCGCCGCCGACTGAGCGCGGCTGGCGCCGATCGCCCCGAGCCGGTGCACCGCATCCCAACGGGTAGCAAGGGAGTTGACCGTGCCGGTCGGCATATCGCGGCACAACATAGCGATCTCGCATCCCACGGATACGGAGAAGCCGGGAATGGTGACCAGACCCCACACCGGGTGGGAGTACATGTCAGCGAGCCAGTTCCACCGCAGGGAAGCGGGCTCCTCGGTGCCGGGGCACTCGATCTCGCCGGTCGCCATGAGCAGGACGCGGTCGGAAAGACTGATCATGCCGCCGACCCCCGCTCGACTGCTCGTTGGCCTTCGACCTGGTTGCAGTACACCCGGATCTCACGATCGGTCGCGATCACCGTTCCGTCGTGCCGGCACACGACACCCGTCCAGATCATGGAACGCGGCGTGTCCCCCGCGGACTCCACCGTCGCGACATCCGCGCGACAGGCCTCCAACCGCGGGCAGTGCGAGCAGTCACGCTTCACATCGAAGGTGACCCGATTGGGACCCCCAACCACATTCGACGCCGAGAGTTCGACATTAGTGGCCTCGTGGAGGCGGACGGGGTAGATCTGCGGCGCCGTCAAGATGCCCGCCCCGCTGGCGCCGACATCGTGTGCGGTACACGTAGTGCGGTGACCTGCGACGTCTGCTTCTGGTCGCGCAGCCGGATGCCGTCCCGCGTTCGCACCCACGCGGACAGCCCCGAGATTCCGATCGGCTCGCCGTCGCGGTCGTAAGCCACCGCGGCCCACACCATCGATCGTGCCCGGCCTTCCTGCGCCTGTTCCTCGCAGGTCGCTAAGAACGGGCAACTCTTGCACGCGTCGATGGCGGCGAGGAGTTGACCTGTGCTGGCGACGTCGGTGTCCCATCCGCGGGGATTGCGCGTGCACGGGAGTCGCTCATCGGTGGCCTGCGGTCCGTCGACGCGATCGGGGAGGTTTGTGCTGACCCGGCGGAAGAAGGCTTCTTCATGCGCTGCTCGGTACACCGCGCACCGCTCTGTACCTGTAGAGCATCCGCACATCGAGTCGTGGGCTTGGATGAACCTTCGGATTTGATGGTTCGACCAATCCAACACATCTGTTTCGTCGACACCCCCGTCGACGACGCCTATCGTTTCCATTGGCAGACCTCCAGTTCTGCTAGCTGAAGAAGCACGCTGATCAGGGCTGCAACCCTGTTCGGTACGGCCCCCGTCCGGCTGCAACCGGGCGGGGGTTTCCCTCTGTTAGGTCATGGCGTCCGTTCTGAGTAGGTGCTGGATCGTGGAAGGATGCATGTACACCATAATCTATATCCGCCATTTAAATCCGCCGTATGTGCGGATGTCAACAGAAGCGAGGCATCGTGACCGCTTATGAGAGGGAAGAACGTCGGCGGTCGAAGTTGACTCGGCGTGTGACGCGCGGCTTTGTGCCATCTGCGTTGACTGCTGCGCGTGAGACTGCTGGCATGTCCATATCCGACCTCGCCCGCAAGTCGGACGTGGGAGAGACGACGCTCCGGCGATGGGAAAACGGCGGTGGCACCCCCCAAATCGATTCGCTGCGCACAGTGCTCCGAGTGCTCGAGGTCGAAGATTTGGGGACCGTGGTCTCGGTGCCACATGACGAACGATTTCCAGGTGACTGGCGGACGTTGGCCAAGTTGACTCAATTCGAGCTTGCCAATGCCGCGGGAATCAACGTCGCGAAGCTCGGACGACTTGAACGTGGTGAGACCTGGCCGGAGGACCCCGGTGTGACAGCACGAATCGCTGCCGCGCTGAACATTACGGTCGATGACCTGCGAGCAGCCTACGCTCGTGCTCGAAACCGGCCCCCGCAGACCCCTGCGTAGACCGGCGTAGGTCAGTTCAGGTGCGAACTCGTGGGCGCTTGCGTTGGAAGAGATTCGCCGCGAGGTGACTTGGGACGACCAGCCATCTCTCGGCGAGGTCGAGGGCAACATCAAGAATGAAGTCGCGCGACCAACCGCGGCATCTCGCAGCGTGATTAGTGGGTAGGTCGGCGAATTCATCGGCACCTCGCTTTTTCAAAACGGCATGGACAAGGGAGCGTCACGAATGACGCTCAACTCTCGTCCGGTACCGTCAGCGACCTGTGCCGGGAAAACGCATCGAGGATGCGTGAGTTACACGGATGCTATAAGGCTCATGTGGTGGCTCGCAACACGAACGATCCTCTCATTCGAGGCCTGGGTGGCCGTTATCGGTCGGGGGTACCGGGTCAGGTTCATTGGACATGCCGGTGACGTCGAACTGAACCAATGCCAGCAAAGGACCCTCTCCTGCCGTGGGCAACACTCCTCCGGAAGCGTCGACAACGGTCCAGCCGCCACCGTACCGGCGTAGTCGAATCCCTTTCACCTCACCGCGCGGGGTGTGGCCGCCGAAGACTTGCCCTGCGGTGTCGAAGATGCGTTGGACGTCGTCTGGATGGGGTGTGTCCCTGTTGTCGACCATGCCCTTCCACTGGATCTGTGGGATCGGATCGGTGATCCAGTCGATCAGTCGCATCTTGCCAATGTCCAGGAGAACGATGTGACTCTGCGATACGTGCCGCAGGGCGGCCAACGCACTTGACTCGAGACTCTGGGCCGGAGGGGTGGTGGTCGCGGAGACATCGTGTAGGACACCGCGCCACACTGCGCGGCCATCGGGGGATTCGTCCGATCCCACAACCAGTTGGGCGGCACTCTGGCCCAATGGCGTGAATACAGTCGCCAGCCCCACCCACGATTTGCCTGGCTCACGAGTGAGGATCGTGCGTATGAGAGAAAGGCCGTCCGAAACCCTGACGAATCTGAGGGCTTCCGGGGCGGTGAGGCCGCGGCCGGCAGTGGCCCATTCGGGTCGTCCAAACGCGCCAGCGGCTGTCTCCGTCAGATCGACTAGCCGTCGGTCGGAATTCCAAGTGAATCCGATGGCGGCCGACGGTTTGTCCGTCGGTGCTGTATCCGCTCCGACCCCCACCCACAGGTGGACAGCGTGAAGTGCATCGCCGGGACCGACAACTGGCCTTCCAATCACGCGCACAACACGGCCGTTGTCCAGCGTGACGGGCTTATCGAGGGGAACTAAATCTTGCCGCATCTCCGTGATGCGATCGTCGATCCACGCTGCAGCTTGCTTAGAAGGCCGGTTCCCTCCGATGTCCTTGACCTCTCGGAGGATTCCAGCGAATGAGGTTCGACTGCTGGGCTTTCGATCCTTTTCGATGACAGTCAAACGGTTCGTCTGCAGGGTCTCGACAAGCACCCATCCCGACGTAGACAACAGGTGGCCCCCTGAATGCGATCGAATCCAATGTCATTCGAGGAGACTACACAGGCCTATTGTTCTAGCGTGCAATGGCAAGTGGTCAATCGGCGTATACGCTGAGTTCAGCAAGCGAATAAGCGAGCCACGAGTGTCGCAGGACGAGGTCCGATCGCTCCTTCGTCGGACGCAGTCGTGGCCAACGACGAAAGACGTGGCGCAACGCTTCAATGGCCTCCGTCTCAGCGAGCGAGGCGCCGATGCAAAAATGTCGGCCACGACCGAAGGCCAGATCGGGCCGTGCACCTCGCGCTGGGTCGGTATTCGCCGAACGCAGCGATAGAATTACTGTCTCACCTCGGGGGATGGTGATTCCATTGACCGCGATGTCTTCAAGAGGAAATCGGCGCAGAGCATAGTTCACTGGGGCGACGTCACTGATGATCTCGCGCACGAGCTTTGGTAGAGATCCGGAGTCGGCGGAATCTACCGCCAAACGCGTTTCCGTGCTGCGAAATCGTACGGCTTCGTCAATGACGAGCGCGGTCAAAGCGGTGACATTCTCGAATCCCCCTATGATCGTCGCAAAGGCGAGGGAGATCAGTTCCTCCTCACTCAAGCAGTCCTCACCGTCCCGGGCAGCGATCCATCCCGAGAGCATGTCATCTCCCGGATGCTGTCGCTTGTCGTTGATGGCACCGGCGACCAGCATCAGCATGGCCCCGAGCGCCCCCTGAATCGCGTAGCCCTCCTCGGATGTGTCGATCGCAAACATGGGGCGGRCCGCGGTTTGGAACCGGTCCAGCTTGTCCTGAGGAAGCCCGAGCAGAGTGCCGATCACACGCGGCGGCAAGGGCTCGCACAACCCGCTCATCAAATCCAGCTCACCGGAAGCCGGCAGATCGCCAATGAGCCTCTTCGCTGCATCGCCTACGACGCGCTTGTGCGCAGCGTGATGTTCGGGAGCGAAGGCCGTAGTCGCGAGTCGCCGCACTCGCCGGTGCTGTTCACCGTCGATGTTCAGCAGGTTCATATCCAATGCTCTGGGTAGGTTCTGGCCGCGAAAATTGGTAGTAGAGTCTGATTTGGCGGCCGACATGCGATGATCAGCAAGGAGATTCGTTACAGCCTCATAGCCACCGATAATCCAGACTGGGGAGCCGTCGGGAAGCTTATCGCGGTGGACACCAGTATCTTGACGAAGACGGTCATGAATGCGGCCAACGGCATGGGTGCCAGCGGCAAACGGGCACAGGCTCGAAGTCATACCGACAGTGTGCCCACTTGAGTGAGGGATTGATGGAGCCAAGGATCCTAAGTGCGGAAACGAACGATGAAGACCGGTGCGCTGAACTCCTTGCAGCCGCCTTTGCAAACGATCCGCTGATGGCCCAGATCTGGCCCGAGTCGGGGAAGCGGAAACGCTCGCTACCGCTCTACTTCCGTACATCTCTGCGTTCCCATCACCTGGCAGGTGGGGGAGTCGAAATCGCTGTGGGTCAAGACGGCGAGGCAACCTCTGTTGCGGTGTGGGATCCACCGGACCACTGGCAGCAGCCCATCACCAGCACACTCCGGGCCGCTCCCCATCTCCTACAGGCGCTCGGAACGCGAACACTCGCCGCGCTGCGAATCCGCCGCACACTCGACCATCACCACCCCAGAGCGCCGCACTGGTATCTCGTGAACATCGGGACACGACCAGCGCTCAGCGGACAAGGATTCGCAGGCGCTTTGCTGGACAACCGCCTCGCGGTGTGTGACGAGACGCAAATGCCTGCCTACCTGGTCTGCACCCGGGAAGAAAACCTCTCGCTATATGAGAAGTACGGATTTCGAGTGACAGAGGTGTTCACTCTGCCCGCGTCCGGCCCCACGATGTGGTCGATGTGGCGGGATCCGGCAACGCCCTCCTGACAGTGTGAGCGGGACCAGGCCGGGCAAATCGAGCCAGCTGCCCAGATGGACACATCTCGTTGCTGTCCCGCGTGTACGGCCTCCCAACAGAATCCTCCTTGGCGCGCTTCTAACCGAGTTGTTCGTAGGCTGCACGTGCGTAGGGGAGTGCCTCGGTGTACGTGTTGCGAACAGTGTCCTCGGTACGGAAATCAGGCAGGTTAGCGTCGTAGGCTTCGCGGTCTTCGAAGTACACACGGCCACCCAAGTGGTCGGACAGTTGAATCGCCACGGCGTAGTCGACCGGATCGTCGTTCTTTGCGGCATTCTCCGGGCTTTCCGCACCGGCATAGAAGTTCTCGATTGCGTCAGTGACGGCTCCGTCGTCGAGGGCAGGTCGGTTGTCCCACATCTGGCTCCAACCGAAGAGGTTCCGCCCTCCCGATCCGGAATGGTGAACTCGCCAGAATCCTTCAGCCCGCGAGGCGACGAGCGCCGCAATGATGGCGTTATCAGACGCCTTCCTCTGGTTGCCGAGATCGATGATGCGGGTGACGGTTTCCTTCTGCGCTCCGTCGGCGGTGTCGTCGACGAAGGGATCGAGAACCTGGGTAGTGGCGTCGCTCGTGGGTGCTGGTTGTGATGCGGTGTCGTCGTCGGAGTTGTTGCCGCACCCCGCGATCACCACGGTGGCGAGCACCATGACCGTCAGAGCTGTGGTGATGCGGTAGTTCAAGGTTCCCCCTCGTTCGTTCGGTTGTGTTCAGTAGGTGAGGCTATCGATCAACCATCGGCCGTCCGCTTCGGTGAGGGTGAGCCAGACGGTGGTGTCGGGTTCGACGGGGCGGATGGTGTCGCCGGTGAGCGCGGTTTGGGTGATCGTGGCGACCCGGTGTGCGGTGGTGTCGGTGTCGGGTGGGCAGCCGGAGCAACCGATGGCAACGTCGGCAATGACTCGGGCGTTGTCGTTGACCCATTGCTGCCATTGCAGGCTGGGTCCGCGCTCGTTTCGCACATCGGAGGTCAGGCGTGCAGCCAGGTCCGGTGTGAACCATTGTGTCGCGCGACGGAATCCGCTGGTAGGGCTTTCGTCGGTGGCGGGGGCCCAGGCGAATGCGACGGTCACGGCTTGGCGGGCCACTTCTTCCGGCGATGTCGGTTTCGGTCGCTGAGGTGCGCTGGTGCCCGCTTCCGGTGCGGGTGTCGGTGCGGGTGTCGGTGCGGTTGTGGTGCTCTGCGGTGTCGCGGTTCCTGAGGGGTTGGCGTTGTCCTGGCACGAGTAGAGCAGTGCCGCGGTCGCGGCGATGATCACTGCGAGCAGGATCAGGGATTTTCGCATCGTTCCTCTCCTTCTGGGGTCACATACGGCGGGCGCGCATGCCTGCCATTACCGGTGCCTGTTTGACGACGTCACCGGCGGTGGGTGCGTGGACCATCTGACCGTTCCCGGCGTAAATGCCAACGTGGCCGGGGCCGCCGGCCTCCCAGGATCCGAAAACGAGGTCGCCGGGCTTGGCCTCGGACAGGGGGATTTCGGTGCCGACCGTCCACTGCTGTTCGGAGGTGCGGGGAAGGACGGTCTTGCCGCCGGTGGCCCGGGTGTAGGCGTACTGGGTCAGTCCCGAGCAGTCGAACCCGCCCCCGGACGGGCCACCCGCGCCGCCGCCGCCCCACACGTACGGGGTGCCGAAATACTGGCTGGCCGCCTCGACGACATTGCTGCCGCCAGCGGTGGGGGAGGGAACGAACTCCCCGCGGCCTCCGGGCTGCTCGAACTCGGGAATGTAGGAGAGTACTTTCTGCACGTAGGGTCGGGTTTCGCTGGAATAGTCACCACCGGAGGGCATCCCACCGGCCTGCTTGATGGCCCCCTCACCGGCGTTGTAGCTGGCGATGTAGAGCGAAAGCGGATCGCCCTTCACGGAGCCGTCGGCGATCCAGCTGTCGACCGATCGCGCGATCTCGCAGAAGTATCTGCCCTGAGCCATCACGGCGTCTCCGACATCGCTTTGGGAGATCCGGCCGTTGCCGTCGTCGTCGCGGCCGTAGACGGCCCAGGTGYCAT
This sequence comes from Rhodococcus sp. P4_B6, assembly GCF_056402215.1. NCBI lineage: Bacteria > Bacillati > Actinomycetota > Actinomycetes > Mycobacteriales > Nocardiaceae > Rhodococcus > Rhodococcus sp. P4_B6. The sequence goes on from NZ_JBFUHV010000063.1 coordinate 20,440, forward strand.
CCATGAACTGCGTATAGCCTCTTGCGCCTGCGGGGCTGGTGACAGCCCGGAAGCCGCTTTCGGCTTTGGTGTCCGCGGCCAGCAGCGCCGGGCTGATCTGCGGGCACAGCGATCCGCCCTTGCGGAACCATTCTTCGAATGCCGGTGGGACACTGCCGGGCTTGAGATCACCGCCGCCCGCGGTGCCGAAGCCCTTGCCGCAGTCGACCGGGGTGGAAGCGGCCATGAGATCGATATTCGATCCCGGTGCACTCGCGTCCTGTCCGGATGGTGCAGGGGCGCCGCCCAACTTGGTGGTCGGGTCGATCGCGGTGCCACCCTGCAGGCGGCCGCCGTCCCAGTACTCGAAGTGCAGGTGCGGACCGGTGGATCCGCCGGCGTTGCCGATCTCGGCGATGTGGTCACCGGCCTTGACGGTCTGCCCGGGTTTGACATGGATGCCGTTGGCGTACATATGCCCATAGACGGTGGAGACCGGGCGGCCGTCGACGACGGAGTCGATGATGATCCAGTTCTCGAAACCGACACCGGGTCCCTCCCCACTCGAGCCGGCGGCGGCAATGAGGCCGTCGAGGGCGGCGTAGATCGGGGTGCCGACCGGACCGGCGAAATCGACACCGTTGTGCATCGCTCCCCAGCGGGGTCCGAAACCGGAGGTGAACGTGGTGGTTCCCGGTGCGGTGGGTTGCTGGATCGGCCCGGACGGGGTCAGCGCCGCCGCTGGCCGATCACCGGGTGTGCTTTCTGCGCGCGTGCCCCCGGAATCGGAGTGGACGGGCCGGCAAGGTTTGGGCAGGTCGATGATCGCCCCGCCGGTGCAGGCGCTGGCCAGCCCGATAGTGAATGACGCGCCAAGCACAGCCGCAGTCAGACGTGGAGCGGTCATGCGATCGGGCCTGGCAAAGGTGTGTCGAGTTCGGGGATCGGGATGGTGCCGGGAACCGGGACGGGGATGCGGGCGGGGCTGGTGGCCTGCTGGGCGGGCGGAGCAGGCTCCGAAGACGACGGGGACTCGGGAATGCGCTGCGGGCTCGGTGCTGTGCCCGGGGACGGCGTGGTGGTCGGCGTCGTGGTGGTGGTTGTCGTGGTGGGCGCTGTGGTGCGCCCGGCGGTGGGAGTGGCCGCGGCCACGTCGTCGAGGTCGAGAGTGGGGAGGGGGGAGGCGACCTGCCAGCCGTCGTCGGTGTCGGTGACCGCGACGGTCATGGTCCCGGCGCTGGTATCGATCTCCACGATCGTTCCGGTGGTGCCGGTGCCTGGCAGCGTGCGGGTCGGCCCGAGAATCGACACCGGTGCGGTGGGCCGGGCCGCCGCGAGGGTGTCGTTGACGCGCTCGGGGCGGGTGACCCGGCTGAGCGCGACCGCCCACTGAGTTGGCGATGCGGTGGTGTCGACGAACGCGTGCGCGTAATACATCGCCGCTGTCGCGGGGCTACGACCGATCGAACTGGCCGACATTGTCGCCACCGCGGTTTCGGTGACTTCTTCGGCTGCCGCAGGCGTCGAGGTCACTGATGTGTTACTGGTGTCTGCGTCGTGGGCGCGCACGTCGCTTCCGCTGTTCTCTGCCCCGGTGACCGCGGTGACAATCAGGCGGGCGATGTAGAGGACCGCGACCATGATCGCGAGCCCGCTGGCGAGCCGACCGGGACTGCGCAGGACCCAGCTACGGATCGCGGTGGTGATCGGGTTGGCACCTGTTCTCACCAGTTCACTCCCAGGTCCCGATTCGGCCGGTCGAGCACTCCCGTCGACTGAGCCGACGCGGTGTCCTCACTCAATCCCGCCCGGGGCAGATCACTGCTGACGGTCCTCGCCGACGAGGCCGGTGCGGGGCGGGTGATCGACACCCACGGACGCGGCGGCTTTCCGGACGCGTCGGGTTCCTCACTCGGCCGGTAGATGGTGGTCGGTGCGATGACCGCGTCCGGCCCGCCGTCCCACCGGTACGCGTCCTGATGAGGAACGAAGACCTCACTGTCACCGGTGTCGAGGGACTCGAAACCGTCAGTGAAACCCGTTTCAGGGGTGTGTTTGCGCAGATCCGCGAGCCCGGTGCGCCCAGTGCCGTCGGCCGGGCCGGCAGTGAGGTTGACACCGGGGAGTCGGGTGCCGGACTCGGGCCCCTCCGGGGACGCTTTGCGCAGGTCCGCCAACACTCCGCCCGCGCCGCCGCGTAGGGCGGCCAGCTGTGCTTGACGGGCCCGGCCGCGGTAGTCGTCGATGCGTGCGGCCGACAGCGCGCGACCTTCCTGCCGGATGATCGGAGGCTTGTTACCGCCGATCATGTCGGACCACTGACGACCGGCCCCGTCGGCGGAGCGGTTAATGCCGCCGCGGGCGAGTTCGAGGCTCTTCTCGGCCAGCCCCATGGCGGGATTGGTGACCATCGAGCTGGCGGTGAGCAGTTTCTGCTTCCAGGAACCGTGCTTGTGCCGGTCCATCGCACCGCCGATCATGCCGCGATGCGACTGGGTGATGGTTTGCGAGAGCCGCTTGAACGGACGCAACAACATCCAGAAGACGATGGTGAGGATGACCAGGAACCACAGCCGCCAGGTCCCGTCGACCGCAACATTGCGGTACAGCTTGATCAAGATCAGCAGGTAGACCGACATCAGCACCGCGGCACCGACCGCCCACAGATAGATCCCGCCGAGGATGCGCCCGACACGGAGCAGGATCGATCCGGAGACGATGGCGAGCGGAACCCACACGGGCGCGGTGATGATCGCCAGCCGGACCGCCAGCAGCGCCGAGAGTTTCAGCACCGAGGAACCGATCCACAAAATGGAGGGCATCGACGTCTTGACCATCGACAGGAACCCGGTCGTGACCCGACTCGAGTCTTTGCCCTGAAAGGTGTAGAACGAGAGCCCCTTACTCTCCAACGGCTCGACGACCTCCCGCCGGAACTTCTCGGCCTTGGCCTCGTCGATCTCCTTCTGTGCGGCGTTGTCGGCCTGGATCCGGGCCTGCTCGTCATACGTGTAAGCGATCGACTCCCGCAACTTCGGCCACAGATCGTCGAGCGTCGTGTCGTTCGCGTTGGTGCCGAAATACCCTCGCTGCACGTCCGGGATGATGATCCGGTCGGTGATCACCAACCGCGGGTCATCGGTCATGCCCGCGGAGTTGAAGATCTCGCGCTGAGTCTTCGTGATCAGCGCGCTGAACGTGTCGTCGGAGATCTGGATCGCCTTCGCCGGGGCACCGACCATCAACCCACCGATCGCCAGCGCGCCGGCACCGATCGCGAGCTGCCGGAACACCGCCGGGGCATCTGATCGCAGACCGCGGTAGAGGATGATCAGCCCGGCCGCGGCCACCCCCAGCCCCAGCCACGGCCCGTAGACGGTCAGCCGCAGCGAGTCGGAGACCGCGAGCACGATCTCGTCGAACTGCGCGATCGCCCCCTCGCGGCCGGTCTCGCGGCCCTCGGCGGGGATGTTGGCCTGCTCGTCGAGCCAGAACGCCGCGGCCGCGAACGATTGCCCGATCGTGAGGAAGGTGTTTCCGACGTCGGTCTTGTTGCGCACCAGCGATACCCCGGTGATGTCCTCGCCGCAGCCGAGGTCGTAGATGTGCCACGTCAGACCGGCCCAGCCGTGGCCGCCGTACCCAGTGCCGGAGAGCTGGGATTCCGCGGGCCTGTCCACCGACCCGGAGTCGAAGAACGCCGGCGCCGCCGAGTTCGGGGACTGCGGTGCCGGCACATCCTTGCAGTTGAAGCCCGCGGCGTGGGCGCTGGTCTGCCCGCACAGGGCACTGAGCCCGACCAGCATCATGACCGCGCACAGTTGGGTGATCCGCTGCAGCAGGTGTGCGGGCGAGCTGGTGGTGCGGGCGGTGGCGGGCATCGAGAATGTCCTTCCCAAAAGGGGGTCAGGCGGCGGTGGCCCGGGAGTTCAGTGCTTGCGCGACGTGGGCGATGTGGGTGAAGTTCGTCCAGTTCGCGCGCACCAGTTCGATGTCGCCGCCGAGGCGGACGACGTAGGTGCGGGCTTCGTCGGCGCCGGTCTTCGCGGCGCGCTGCTTACGGGCCTTGTTCGCGCGCGGGTCATAGGTGTCGTTGCGGCCCCCGCCGAGCTGGTTGGCCAGGATCGTCTCGTACCCCTCACCCTCTTCGAGGCCGAGGAGTGTGAGTGCGTCGGAGATCGCCCGTTCGGAGGAGCCGAGCCGGCCGATGATGATCTCGTCGGTCAGCTGCGACTGGTCCTGGTCATCCGCGCCGTCCGCCAATCCGAGGAAATCGCCCGCGAGCTGGCTGCACACCAGTGCGCGGGTGCGGAACTTGCGGGTGTCGCGGCCGAGCCGGACGTAGAGGGTGCGGCCGGCCCCGGACTGCTTGAGGTACTTGTTCTCGTCCAGGAACAGCAGTTTCGGAAGCGCGCGCGGCTTGTCGTAGACCAACCGGGTCGCCAACCATGCCGCCAGGTGGATCAGCGGCCCGGCCAGGCGTTGGCTGTCGGTGGCCGCACTGCCCTCGGCCTTGTCGTCGATCTGCAGGCCGGGCATGGTCAGGATCGTCAGTCGCTCGTCGAGGACCGAGTCGAACAGTTCGGCGGCGGCATCGTCGCCGGCCGTGGCCGACGGGAACAGCACCCGGGCATCGCGCAGCTGCGACATCGTGCGCAGCATCGGCCCGATCCGGCCCGCTGCGGCGCGCAGTCGTTCGCCGATGACGGGGGTGTTCTCGGAGCTGTTGGTCTGGCCGTTGGTCGTGCCGTGGGCGGCCCCGTGGCCGTTGGTGTAGACCATGCCGGCGGCGATGTGGTCGATCGCGTCGAGGACCTTGCCAAGATGGTTGGTCGGCTGGCCCCCGACCATCGCCGCCGCCATCCGGACCACACTCTTGGCGTCCCGGTCGCTGCGGTCGTCCGTGTCGAGCATCGAGATCAGCACCCAGGACGCGAGCTGGACTCGTTCGGCATGGGCGGCACCGCGATCGTCCTCGTAGGCCGCTGCTGCGGCGGCGGCCGGGTCGGATTCGTGCGCGTACTCGGGATGGGTGGGGCGGTAGATCTCGTCGGCCGGGTCGGGCTCGGACACGACCCGGTAGACGTTGAGGACGCCGGGCTTGGCGCCGCGGCCGGTCAGCTCGTAGACGCGGGTGAACGGCTTGAGTTCGGGCAGATCGGCGAGCGCTCGCAGCGGCCCGGACGGATCCAGGATCACCCCGTGCGCGCCCAGGCGCAGCGCCTGATAGGTGATCATCCCGGCCAGATGGGTTTTGCCGGCGCCCTGGACGCCGACCAGCGGGGTCAGGCCGCCCTTGTCGAAGAAGTCGTGGGCGGYGAACAGGTTCCAGGCGACCGGGCGGACCGAGATCGACGAGGTTTCGCCGAGGATGATGCCTTCCTCGTCCCCGATCCGGTCGGCCGCCGCCCCCATCCCCGCCGACATGGCGAGGACACTCATCCTGCGCTTGTGGGCGGTGTTGGCCAGCTTTTCACCGGGCATGAATTCTTTGAGCAGGTGGTACTGGCCGTTCTCGACTTCGAGTTCGACATCCGGCGCGTACTGCTGCTGCAGCTTCGAGACACGGTCCCGTACCTGCTGCGGGGAGGAACCGGACACGGCGATCCGCCACCACCCCGATCCCCGGGTGGCTAATGCCCCACCGTTCGACATCTCCGTCCGCAGCCGGCGGGACAACCCGTGCTGTGCCGCCAACTCGTCGGGTGGGGTTTCGTCGTGCTCGACGGTGTAGTGCCGGTACTGTGACTCGATCGCGTTGCGCTGCTTCTGGATCTCGCCGAGGGTTTCTTCCGGGGTGTGCAGGGTGATCCGCTCGGACCACTCCAAGGGCAGCCCGAGCTGGTCACCGAGCAGCTGCCACGGCATCTTCTGCTCGGGGATGGCAAGTGGTGCCATCCGCCCCACCGTCAGCACCGTCACGTACGACCGGTAGGTTCGGCCGGCGATGGTGCCCTCGACGACGGTGTGTCCGGCGCCGGGCGTGTAGTGCATTTCCGTCAGGTTGCTCAGCGACAACAGGTCGGACAGGCCCCACCCCGACGGTGCGTTCGCGGTCGCCGGTTCGGTCAACGGCATCCCCACCGCGGCCGAGCGGCGCAGCAGATAGTCCACTTGACCGCTGTCGGCCGGCAGGGCTTCGACACCGGGGGAGAGCATCACGCGCTCGATCTCGGCGATGTGTTCGGCCGCCGCGTCCTGCTCCGCGTGCAGGACCTGCTCGGACCACTTCGACAACCGCGGTCCCACACCCTTCACCCCGGAGCACATGTCGGCCACCGCGACGATCGCCTGCGCGGTCATCGACCGCCGGGGCAGTTCGATGCCCCAGTAACGGCGCTTGCGGGTAGGGGCGGAGTCCAGCAGCGCGACTTGCTGACCGACGAGGTAGTCGTCCCACGCGAGGGCACCGGGAACGTCGGGGAGGCGGTCCTCGGTGAGCTGCGCGTGTGCGCGGCCCCATTCCTTGACCGGCCAGGGCTCGCGCACAGTGCGCCGATGGATACCGGAGACCCCTTTGCCGCGAAGTTCCGCCAGCACCAACGCTTCATCCCGGATGAACCGCGACTGATCCGCAATCGCCCGCATGCTCCACGTGCCGGGCGATTGCACGAACCACAACGTGGCTGTGTCGTCGGTGATGGTGACGTTGTTCAGCACCGCCCGTAGCCGCCACTTGGACTGCTTCCGCAACCGCGCCCTGCTCCCGCGTTCAGCGGCCGCATTGGTCGAGTGCCCCTCCGGGGCTGGTCGGGACTTCTTCCCGCGCCGCCTGCTGCCGTTGCGGTGGGTGGGTTCTGCGGGCACGTCCTCGTCATAGTCGGGGTTGGTGACCGGGGAGGGGTCGGTGAGCACAGCATCACCCAAGCTCGCTTGTGTTGCGGCGGTGTGCGGGTCGGCGGTCTGCAGCCCGGCTTGGCGCGCCGCGCGCAGCCACGACTCGGGCAGCACCGGCGGCAGTGCCCCGGGGGGTGGGACGAGGTCAGCCGGGTCGAACCGGTTACCGGGATAGCTCATGACTTACCTGCTCGTAGTCGAAGAAGTCGTGTGACCGCCGGCGGCGGGGGCGAGGCGAACGCGCGCAATCTGATCGGTGATCGACACCGTCCGCGGCGCGTTCCGGATTTTCCTGTTGCGCTTGACCGCAGGGCGTGGGGAGGTGAGGTCGTTGATCGCGGACCGGGCCAGCGATCGGATGGTGCGTTCGTGGCCGAGCCCGTCGACGATCCGTTTCGTCCCGAGATAGGTCAACCCCAGCACCACGGTGACGGACCAGCCGCTCCACGGCACCGACAGCACTCCCATGACCAGGATGAGCGAGAGCACCAGCAACACCACACCGATACCCACTGCCTGCCATCTGACTGGTCTCGGGAACGCCCGTCCCGGAGGACCCAGCCAGTGCTGATCCACCCGGTACAGGTCGTCATCGGTCTCGATCACCGCACGCCCCTCACCGGCGCTCGCTGATGGCGCGACCGATTGCGAACACGATGGCGGCGGCGATGACCACGCCGAAGATGATCGTCATGGCAGACATGGGATGAGGTCCTTTCGAAAAGGGTGAGTCCGAATGGGGCTGTGTCCGCTACAGGTCACACGCCGGGGACGATCAGCCGGATAAGTCCGGTGCCGACATTCATCGCCGCGTCGGGGTTCGCCGACAACCCGAACCAGCCCAACGCGATCAGGGACAGGCTGGCGATGGTGATGACGGCAGACCAGGACGAGCGAATCGCCTTCGCCAGAAGCACAATCGCTCCGACGCCGAGGATCGGAGGGACTACCTGCTCGCGGAGGAAATCTCCCACCCCGCTGGTCTCGATCCCCTCCTGTGCCAGGAACGTCAGCTGCGACGCAGCCTCGAAAGACTCATGAAGCATGCTCTCTCCCAAAAGATTCGCGGGCAACACCGAACGGTGACGTCAGAAACAGTGGCACAGGGCGGCTTCGGCACACGAAGACCCCCGCACGCGCTCGGGCGTGTCGCCGCGGGGTCCACTGAGGGTGGGACCGGTTGGCGGTGGGTCCACGAGGTCGGGTCGTATCGCGGCGGGGCACTGAGGGCGGGGACCGGTCGCTGCGGGGTCTGCTCAGGGTGGGGGCCGGTCGCTGCGGGGACGGGTGCTGCCCTCCGGGCACGCTCTCTTCGGGCAACCCTCGCGAAGAACGTGATTGGCCCCATGTGGGGCATATGTCGACGATTGGGGGATCGGCGATGCCTGCGCCCCCACTCCCTTCGGGAGACGCCTCCCCCCTACGGGGGGAGGCGAAGTTGAGAATAGCGCCCCGGACCGGTTTCAGCGAACAGTGGTTCAAACACCACTTGGCAGAGAGGTTTTGGAGATACCGGAGGAGTTCGCCTCACAGCGGCCTGGGACGCACTCGCAGGGGCTGCGGGCGGGGCGACACGCCCGAGCGCGTGCGGGGGTCCTTGGTGAATCCTCCGGCGAGCGGATTCACTGTGTGCGCATCAGCATCACGCAGATGTCCGACCGAGAAAGGGTTTCCGCGATGCCGTCGAATGACCCTGTGGGCGAGTTCTTCCGGGATGTGTTCGGTCCTTCCGGTGCCTCGTCGGCCGCCGGCGGGCGCAGGCGGTCCGAGCAGTCGGGGGAGGAAGAGGCAGCGCGGTTCACCCCGTGGGTGCTCGTCGTCCTGGCCGTCACCATCGCCGTGTGGTGGGCGCCGACCCTGCTGGAGTCCGCTCAGATCACCGAGCTGTGGCCGCGTTCGCCGCTCTGGGCGCAGTGGCTCATCGACTTTCGGCCCAGGCTCGTCGTCGCCGTCGCCCTCGTCGGTCTCCTGGACTTGAGCCGGTTCCTGCGGCACCGGCAGCGGCGAATCCTGTCCGCGGTGGTGCGACAGACCACCGGCCACATCCCCGTGCGGATCAGGCTCAGTGTGCGTACCGGGTGGCACAGCACCGCGTGGGCGGCAATCCGCCTGCCGCAGGGAGCGGTCGTCGATGCGAACCGGCAGGCGCGTCTGGATTCGGCAGTCAATGCGTTGATCGTCGGATCGCCGCTGTGGCACCGTCTGCGCGCCGCGTTACCGGCCCTCGCCCCCACCCGCCCCCTGCGATTTCTGCCGCGGAAGACGCCGGCGCAGATCCACAGCGTCCCAGCGGGCGAACCGGGACCCGACAGCCTGACACCCTCGACGCCGAAGGCGGAGCAATGAGCCGATTCCTCGGACCCACAGTCACCGACTGGAAGTACGTCACCGCCTTCCGGGCCGACAAGAGCACCATCACGATCACCCGCCGACCGGTGCTCCCGGACACCCGCAGCGCACGTCACCGCATGCTCGCCGAGCTGTTCTCCGACGGCAAGGCCCTGCAGGACGTGACGGTGTCGGTCGACTCCTACGCCTACGACGGAACCGAAGCCTCCTACCGCATCCACTACAAGCCCACGCTGGCCACCGGCATGGAAGCCAACCGGCACAAGCTCACCGAGGCTCTGCTCGCCGCCCTCGGCACCCACGAATCAGGGCAGCTGTGGCGAGTGGACTGGGCCCCGGAGAAGCCCATCATCACCCTCTCGCTCCGAAAGCCGCTCGCGACAATGGTGATGCATTCGCTGAAAATCCCGGCCGCCGACCTTCCTGTTCCACAACTCGACGAACGCGGAATCGCGCGACGCCAGCAGATGCCCTGGCCAGGAAGCGACCCCAGCGTGCCCGGGCAACGCCTGCATGTCCCGTACGCGTCCTGCGAAACCGATGCCGGCGTCGTCGACGCCTACTGGAACATCTCCGACGATTCCTCGGCACCGCACATGCTGGTCGTCGGACCGACCGGCGGCGGCAAAACGGTTCTGCTGACCACCGTGATCACCGAACTCACACTCCGCGGAGTCCCGGTGATCGGTGTCGACCCCAAACGCATCGAACTGCACCAATTCCTCGGCTACCCCGGGGTCCCCGCGATTGTTTTCGAACCCCTGCGGGCCGCAGAGTTCATCTACGCGCTGTGGCGCGAAATGCACGCACGGACCAAGTACATGCAAACCCAGCGTCTGAAGGCACGCAACATGCCGCTACTAGTGGCGGTGCTCGACGAGTTCTTTATCCTCTCCGCGGCCTGGACACAGCTGGCCAAGTCCGGCACCGACGAGGAGAAGGAAGTCATCAAACGCTGCAACCCACTCGGGCGAATCGGCGAACTCGTCGCCCTGGCCCGCTCGGCAGGCATTCGCCTCGCCGTGGGAGTTCAACGCCCCGATGCGCACCTGTTCGGACGGGACTCCGGCAGTGTTCGCGACAACTTCCAGACCCGAGCAGCGCTCGCACGGTTGAGCAGTGACGGCGCCTACATGATGTGGGGTGAGACCACTGTCGGCCGCGACATCGACGCCAAGATCCGCGGCCGCGCCACAGTCAGTGACCCCTCCGGTGACCCCGCCCTCGCACAGGTGTGGTTCACCCCCACCATCGACGACCACCCCGCCGCCCGCAGCGACCTGTCCGCCGAGGAAGCACACGCCGTCGACAGCCTGCGCCCGACAAGGGATACCCCGGTGTACTGCTTCTCGGCCGAGCTGGCGCAGTTCATCGCCGACGAACAGCACCTGATCACCACGATGGCCGATGACGTCCGCGAGCCCGTCGCAGTCTCCGGGTCGTCGGTGACATCCCTGATCGACCACATCTCCGATGCGATCCCGGCTGGTGCCCTCGAGGAAGGCATGAACATCGTCCTCGGCCTCGACGACGAACCGGACCGCACCGGCACCGTCCTGACCGTCGAGACCATCCGCAAGATTGCCCGCGACAGCGACGGCACGGTCACCGAGGAGGGTCTGGTGCGGGTGGAGGTGTCAGTGGAATCCACCGGCCGCCGGCCCGAGGTCCTGATCCTCGAATACAGCGGACTCGACACCGTCTTCCTCGCCGCGGTCGACCTCGCTGCCGCCGTCTGACCCCTGATGTCCCGGCTCTATCCGCTCCACCACTGAAAACACGAGAGAGAGGCCACCGATGGCAGTCCGGCAGATCGAACGCGCAGTAATCCTCGAACCCGAGGACATCGAGGCCATGCACCGCCCATTCGTCAACAAGGGCAACTCCGACCCCGTCGTTCGCGCGTTCCGAGAAGCGCTACGGGCCTCCACACCCGGGTGGCTGGCCGCCCTGGACACCGAAAGCAAGACCGTCTCCCGCAGCCGTCTCGACGAGCTCCTCACCGCGATCGGTCATCGGCGCGACCTCGTGGGGGCGCTCCCCGACGGCGAGGTCAAGACCGAGGCACTCGATCAGCTCACCAGCCTCGACGAGCTGATCACCGAAATGCTCGCCCAGCTCGACGGCACCACCTCGGGCGCCGGGAATCTGTGATGTCCGCCCCGCAGATGACCGTCGCCATCGACGGCGGAGGACGTCACGCTACGGCGTATGTGCCGTCGCAGGCCGCGACGCTCGACCTGCGAGGCGACACCGAGCAAGACCTGATGACCGCCGTGTTCGCGCAGGCCCACGCCGAAGCCCGAAGCAGCGGCCGGACGATCACCGTCGCGGTCAGCGGCGGCGCCGACACCGCGCCGATGCGGCTCGAGGTCGACCCCGACCAGACCATCCGCCCCGCCCCGGAGCAGGCACCGCCGCAGGAATCCGGGGCGCCCATCCGGGAACGGCCCCAGCGCCGCCCGGCGGGCGGCACTCCCGTCGTCCGGATCCAGGACGAAGGCAATGAGCCCACGGTTGCTGTGCGGCTGCCGGCGACCGATCTGACACCCGCACGGGCAGCGGTATCCGCCGAGCGCGAAGGCGGACACGACCGCACACCCCCCGCCCGGCCGTGGCGGCCGGTATCGGGGCTGGCCGCACCCGAGATCGTTCCCGGGACCGGTGAGCCTGCGCGGCTGGGTGTGCGAGGTCGACTCAACGCCATGCTCGGGTTGAGTCTCGCCCCGAAAGCGCAGTCGCCGGAGATGCGGCTGCGGGCCGCCGAGTCGGTGATCACCCGGGCGCTGCCCGATTTCTCGGTGATTACCGTCGCCAACCCGAAAGGCGGGGTCGGCAAGACCCCGTTCGCCGTGGCTCTCACCCAGACCTTGGCCGACCTGCGCGGCGCCAGCACCGTGGTGTGCGCGGATCTCGGTGAGGTCGGCGGCAGTCTCTCCAACAGGGTCGCCGTCCGCCCGTCACCGGGCAACGACATCCCCGCCCTACTGGCAGCACATCCCAACCCTGATGTCGCCATCCGACCCTCAGCGCTCTCACAGCACCTGACCCGTCAACCGTCGGGTGAGGACATCATCGCGGGACGCCGCGGCGACAGGACGTCCGTTCTGAACGAAGACCATGCGGCGCATCTGGCCGCGATCGTGGCCCAGCACCGCGACATCCTCATCGCCGACACCGGCAACAACCCCCTCGCGGGAACCTGGCAGTGGGCAGTGGCGACAGCGGACGCCGTCGTCGTCCCCGTCCCCTTGCGCTGGGACGCCGCCGACGCCGCAGAAGAAATGATCACCGAATTGGCGTCGACCACCACCCATGTTCTCCAGCGCACGATCGTTGTCATCACCGCCGGCCCCGGGGACGCCCCGATGGTCGAACAGGACACCGTCGAAGCCCTCCGGGACCTGGGAGTACCGCTCGTGGCGCGCATGCCGTTCGAGCCGCTGTTCGCCTCCGGGGAACGCCTTGCACTCTCCCGGCTCCAACCCCACACCCGAGCAGCGCTGACCCGACTAACCGAAGAAGTCGTCAAGACAATCACCGGCCCCTGACCCAGCCATCACCCACCGACCGAACACATCTCACGCCACCCTCGACGGGCACATCCACCTTCATTCGCATCTGACCACCCTTACTGGCCACCTCACGAAAGGCACACAATGAACAACGCCACCGCCGGCAACCGCGCCGCCCGCCGCGCCCGAGGCCCGCACCGCCGACAGAGCGCCAGACAGGCAGCCACCGCGCTGGCAGTCATCACCGCCGCCCTGACCTCCGGAATCGCCCTGTCCCCGTCCGCGTTCGCCGACCCGATCCAGGACGGCGTCACCGGCGACAGCACCCAGGAAGGTGTCACCGGTGCGGACACCCCCAGCGCAACCACCGCCCCCACACCAGCACCCGAGACCGCCTACGTGCCCGAAACCCCCACGGAACCGGTGTACTGGGTCGAGCCGCCCGCCGAGTACCAGAACATCGAGTACCAGCCGCTCCCGAACTACGACTACGAAACCAATGCGTATGTCGAGCCGGAGAACTACTCGATCGAGCCGGTGCAGCTCGACCAGCTGCACCTGCCCACGCCGGTGGAACCGACCGCCCCGTTCATCGCCCCACGCGACACCCTTCGCATCGGCGAAATCCATCTCAAACAGCCGAACTGGATCAGCGACGGCGACCGGGACCGCACCAACAACACCCTCTCCGTGGTCCAGGCCGGGGTTTCGACAGGTTGGCGCTCGATCGGTGTGGAAACGTCTCGGGCCGACCGGATCGCCGCCGCACAGGTCGGTGCCGGTGCCGCCGGGGCAGCGCTCGGCGCAGTCACCACAGGCGGGGCGGCAGCCACCGCGGGCGCACTGGTCGGTGGCACCATCGGTGGCCTCGCCGGAATGACCGCAGGCAACGTCTTCCTTCCCGGACTCGGGTGGGTACCCGCCGGGATCGTCGGCACCGCCGCGGGTGCCGGCCTCGGTGCCGCGGTGGGTATCCCCGTCGCTGCGGCCGGAGCGGTCGTCGGCGGCGCGGCCGCCGTCGCGGCGGTGACCCCGATCGCTGCCGGCGACAAGGGAGAACCGCGCGAGATCGAGGTACCGGACATCGACTCCGAAGCCGTGACCGCCCAGACCGAGACCGTGCTCACCGACTGGGAGAACTCCGGCCCCGTGGGGCAGGCGGCCGCCGACGCCGTACAGGACACGGTCGAAGCTGCGCCCGCGATCGACCAGCAGGCCCGCGATTTCGTCGCTGCCCAGCCCGGCGGCGAGCAGATCATCGAGCAGGTCGACACCACCCTGAACACGTTCTTCACCGACGCCACGCCCGGCCTGGCCGGAAACCTGTTGTCGGGCGCCATCGGCGGCGGCATTCCGGCCGCGAACTGACACCGAAGAAGGCGGGTGCACACCATGAAGAAGCCGACCCTCGGCCGATCGACGCCGCGGCATCCCGCCGTGATCGACCTTCTCGGCACCACACCCACCGCCGACCACCCGCCGGGCGCCCGCACCACGGCGCGCGGCGGCCCGGCCACACCACCGCCCCCACCCCGGTCGCCTCTGCCGTCCCCCCGCGGCGGCCGCGGGACGGGAAAGAAGACGATGGCCGCCGTCGCAGCGGTCGCCGTCGCCGTGGCCGCCGGGGTAGCCGTCAGCCAGCTGCGCAGCGGAGACAGTGAAACCGCGTCTACCGCGGCCACAACCAGCGCCACCGCAGAGGCTGAGGAGAACGGGCTGCCCGCCCTCAACCTGCCCGAACCCGAACAGGTCGAACAGACATCCGCGTCGGACGGGGAGTGCCGGGCCGACCGCGGTGACCAGAAGAGCGGGGCGGGCGTGATCGCAGCGTTCAATTTTGCGTACTACAGCTTGCGCAACGGTGAAGCCGCCCGAGCGCTCGCAACACCGAGCTCATCAGTGCTGCCAGGCCCCGAGCTGCAGAAGGTCATCGACGCGGTCCCGATCGGCACCAACTATTGCCTCCGCACCGTCGAACTGTCCGACGGGGTCTACCTGGTCGATCTGTCCGTGATGCAGCCCGCCCAGCCAGTCAAACGCGGCACCCAGACCGTCACCACCCACAAGATCGACGGGCGCTGGTACGTCGATGTCTTCACCTGAGTCCCTAGCTCCGAGGCGGAGTGCTAACGGACCCGAGCGAACGAGGACGTATCCCGTGCAGAGCACGCGCATCATCAGCACAGCCGCAATTGCGCCGTGGGCGCGGGAGTTCCGCACACGATGTGCTCGGCGCAGCGCTGACGAGCGGCGGGCCACCGTGCGCCAGAACGTCGTCGCCCCGCCCTCCGACGCACCCGACCTCGGACGGGCCGTTGCTGGTAAATGGGCCAGCACTGCCAGCTGCGATAACACGCATTGCCGCGTGTGAAGTGGTGCCCCGGTGGACAGTGCAACACCGCAAACACCCTCCGCAACACCGCAACGACCGTCCGCAATGCCACACAGGAAACCCACCGGCAGCAACCAGCGGGGCTAATCGAGTGGGACCCCGTGGAAGGAGACCCCGAGCATGATCGACCTCAATATCCGAGCAGCACGAATCCAACTTCACGCCCTGATCGCGGCCCTCATCGTTGCGATCGCCATTGCGATCGGCATCACCACAGGCGCCTTTGTACTGTCCTTCGCCGTGCAACGTGACCTGGCATTGCAGGCGGGCATCCCGCAATACCTCACCTGGATCTTCCCGGCCATCGTCGACGGCGCAATCCTCGGCGCAACGATCGCGGTCGTTGCATTGAGTAAAATCGGCGGCAGCGCAACGGGAAAACGGTTCTTCCTCTGGCTCGCCGTAGTCGTGGTCTTCATCAGCGTCTTCGGCAACGCCTACCACGCACACCGCTCCGGGCAAGCCGCCGCGACCACCATTGCAGCCGGCATCGACCTCGGTTACGCCCCGCTGTCGCCGACCGGCGCCTCGCTCATTGCAATCATTCCGCCGTTGCTGGTGTTGGCCTTCACCCACGGTGTCGGCATCCTCATCAAGGCCATCGGCACCGCCCACACCGAGTGCACCGCGGTCGTGCGCGACGCCCGACACCGTAAACAGCAGCGGTCCGACCAGGACACCGCGACCGACTACCGAATGACGGCCCCAGGGCCGATGTCGTCGGTCAACCGCAACGCCGGACGCATTGCGCCGTCCGTTGACCCGACCGTTGCACCCATCGTCTTCGCTGCGTCGGCACCCGATTCATCCGCTCTCGACGACCGTACGGAAACCACCGCTCCGGAGCCGGAGGGTCGTCTTGCTGTTGCGGACGCCCCACAACCGACCACTGCGAAGCCTGGTGAACTCACCGATGTTAGAGCCCACGCCAAGGAACACGAGGAGCACCTTGCACGCAATGCAACGGACAGTGGCAATGCCCACGCGCCAGAAATCGGCAATCCGCCGAAGGGTTCGCAGGAGCGGTTCGTAATGCCGGACAAGGCCCAGACCATCGACAACCTCCTCGCCTTCATCGATACCTGCGCCGACTTCGAACCGGTAGTCAAGGAGACGGCCCGGCTGCGGATAACTGAGCAGCGCAGCTACGCCGAGATCGCCACGCTCACCAAAGCCAAGGCCGCGAGCACGGCAATGCGCCGCTTCGACAAGGTCGCGCAACGCGCCGTGGAGGCCGGTTTCCGGAGGCCTCCGTTGCCCGAGCATGAGGACATTGCCGAGGAACGCAATGCGGCAACGCTTGACCACCAGTACACCTTGGTGGGGGCACGGTGATGACCTGCCCTGGTAAGTGCGGTGAGGACCAGTTCCTGCACTGCAGCCTGAGTGCGAGAAGGCCGATCAATAGGCGACAGAAGAATTCCGCCGGCACCGGTGAACAGCGATCCGCAACACGTCCAGGAACTTTTGCCTAACGCGGGACGATGTTGCAGACCGGTCGGCTGAGGTCGTACGAAAGGCCCGAGAGTGCAACGCAACGTCGGTGACGAGGCCGACGCCGCAATGCCGGATCTCGTTGCCGACGGGCACCGGCGTTGCGGTGCGGCGCAGGCAACGTCTCAGCGGTGTGGGAGGCCGTTGCCAGCGGGGAGGAGGTCAGCTTGCACGCAATCCCCTGTCTGACCGCGTTCTTCGCCGGAGGGTGCCACAGGGCAGCAGCGTGCATGCGGACGTTGCCGAGTGGGCGCAACGCCGCGCTGCATACGGCCCGTCAGGGTGGTGTCGATGCCGTCGCCGCGCTGATCGGCCGTTTCCCGCTCAACTGTGAGCGGGCTCGCGAAAACCCAACATCTGCACGGGCCGGCCAGCCAGAAACTCGACCAGGCCCGCGTAGGAGTCCTCGAAGCGGACAGGCCCTCGGCCGGACGGTAGCGGGGCGAAGGCCGCGGTCAGAGTCAAAGGTGATGTGGCCGTGCACAACGGTCCGAGGTCGGGCATGACTACCGCGTTCCAGTTCGCGAACTCCGACACCACGTTCAGGACGAGGGCCCACGAACTTGGCAGCCTCCTAACGACACCAGCGCCCGCATCGTTGCGGTGCCGGGAGCCGCACGCCACCCTCGACTACTCCGCAATGGCTTCGACCGAGCACAGCGGCAGATCAGCCGATCTCTGGGCCGCGTCGACCACGACGGCCGGGCGCCTGAGGTTTCGTCGACTTCCACTTGTTGGATGTGGGCGCCCAACCGCCGTACGTCAGAACGTCGGCGCTCCACCGACACGCCCGACCGCGTGCGGGGGTCGTTGCTGGTAGACGGACTGCGACCGAGACTGACAGCCGGAAGCCACAGGCTGCAGCGCGATAGGAGTCCGCACATGGCATGGTTAGCGAGACGTGGGCTCGCGGCGGTCACCACCACTATGCTGTGCGGGACTGCGCTGCTCACCGGGCCGGTGATCGCCCATGCCAACCCGGCCAACTGTGCGTCGACATTCAACTTGTTTATCCCCGGCACGTGGGAGACCAACGAGAACGCCGACCCGAACCAGCCCGTAGGCATGATCGCCCCGGTCGCGGAGGCGATCAAGGCACAGAATGGTGCCCGCGCGCAGATATACACGCTGCCGTACATGGCGCGCGCATTCGACAATGGCCACACCTACGCCGACAGCAAGACCGACGCGGTCAGCAAGGCCACCGCCGTGTTGACGTCCTACGCCGACAAATGCCGGGGCGCGAAGATCACGATCACCGGATACTCCCAAGGCGCTGACGCTGCAGGCGATCTCGCGTCGGCGATCGGAAACGATCAAGGTCCGGTCGATGCGGACCAGGTCCTCGGTGTGGCACTGATCGCCGACCCGGGTGCCGGCACGAAGGGCGCCGCAACGGTCGGACCGACGACGTCGGGGGAGGGGATCGCCGGCCCCCGGTCGCAGGGCATGGGCAAACTGTCGGGGCGGGTCGCCTCGATCTGCGATCCGAAAGACCTGTACTGCTCGATCCGCAAGGGCACCAACCCCTTCCTCGGATCGCTCGGGTCGATCCTGTCGAAAACCCCCGGCAACACCAGCACCGGTGCCGGGGGAGGTAACGCGGCGGTCGCCACCGCACTGACCTCGTATTTCACCGACGCAGACCTGCCCGGTCTCGGATCGAATGTCGACGCGCTCGGAAAGCAACTGCGCGGCACCGACACCGGCGGCTCGATCGATGTGAACCAGATCGCCGACACAGCGACCTCGCTGAGCAAGACACTCAGCCCCCTCGTCGACCTGCTGCAGTCCGGCGCCGCGAACACCGCCGCCACCGCGCGCCTGGCTGCAGCCCCAGTGGGCACACCGGAAAACGCGGCCGCACAAGTCCTCACCACAGCCAGCCACGCGAACCTGACCGGTGCACTCGACTCGGCGGCCACGATCGCGAACACCGCAGCCAAACTCGCCAATAACGGCGCCACCACACTGCCGGCCACCGCACCCGAAATCTCTCAACTCKCGGGCACMGCCGCATCACTCGGTAGCCAAATCGCACCCGTCGCCGCCACCCCGGCAGATGCCCTCTCCTCCGCGTCGAGCGTGCTGTCGGTCCTCAAACCGAAAGTCGTCGTCGACCARGCCCTGAACGTCSTCACCGGCGTCACTGCCCTCGATATTCCGAAGATCCTGCACAACCTGATCGTGCTCCCGCARARRATYGCCGCCGGCGATGTCCGCGCCGCCCGCGATACCGCCCGMGAGCTGAACGTGCAGTTCGAGCCCATAGTGAAGATGGTCGCCGGTGTCGACCTCARGTGGATCTCCCAGATCCTCGCGATCATCCCGGACCCGTCCGGATACACCCAGATCGCRGCGCTGGTCACCAGCATCCTCGGCAACGTCGACGTGATCAAGCTGGCCAACATCGCCGGTCAAGCCCAGGAAATTGCGTGGGCCGCCGCGGACAAGCTCTTTCCCCCGCCCGGGGTACTACCCGACCCGGTCGGTGCTGCCGCGCAGACCACGGCGTTGATCCCATTCGGCCTCGACCTCGCCTCGGTGGCCGCGAACATGCTCACCGGCAAAGCCAGCAAGACCGACCCCGCGCTGCTCGGCAAGCAGACCAATCCCGTGGGCAACGCGATCACCACGCAGGCGCAGACCCTCGACCTCGCAGGACTCGCCGGGTCGGTGTCGACGATGGCGCAGTCGCAGGGGGCCGAGGATCTCGCCGCGGTAGTCGGCGAGGGCCTGAACGCGGCCAGCTTCTTCGCCTCCGGTGCACACCAGAGCTACCAGAACCTCGTCGTCGACAACGCCGGCCGCAACGCCATCCAGTGGGTCTCGGATTGGCTGAACCTGCAGATCACCCGCGCCGTCTGACGATCCGACCGCATCCGAAGTCGAAGAGGAGCACCGGAAAATTGGCCGCTCGAGTACACCGCCCCACCTCCTGCTGGGTGACCTGCCCGCACTGCGACAAACGCACCTACTTCACACGCAAGGACGCCCGCGCAGCACGCACCCATCACGAAAAGCGACAGGGCCTGTCGATCTACCCCTGCCCACACCAAGACCAGGACGGCGACCGCTTCCACGTCGGGCACCGGCCAGAAGGGTTGGGCCGCGGCGCCATCGACCGCGACACGCTCGCCGACAATCAGCGGACGGCACTCTCCGAAGGCAGGTTCACAGCCGGGGGTGCGCGGTGACCCTGATCAACGCCAAGGGATCACCCACCACCCCGATCCCACTCGACCCCGGCGACCGAATCCGCTTCGGCATCGAACCCCGCCGCCCCTACACCGTCCGCACACTCTCGGAGCACTTCGTCCTCTGCACCCGCCAACGCGACTTCGCCACCACAGGGGACTTCGTCTACACCGTCATCGACTGGCGGAACGGAATCCGCGGCCCGATCAACGTGATCGGGCAAGCGTGGACGTGAGCACCGATGAGCGGTGCCGCGACCTCCTCGACGACCTCGAAACCGGCCGGCGGGAAATCAGCCACCGCAACCGCGTCCAACTCGACATTCTCGACCGGGGCGAGTCATGAGAGACCACATACCCTCGAGCAGCTCTCTCACGGTGCTGCGTCGAGACTCGATGGCATGAGTAGTGGAGACAATCCAGCACTCGTCGCCTCATCGTGTGCCGGACTGGTGGGTGTGGACATCTGATCGATCGGTACGATCCGCTTCGTGTTCGTCGGGGAACGGGCACGGAGTTCATCGGAGGGGATCGTCGATGTCAATGTTCGCTGGCTCGCCAAGAGGCACACGTCTGAGGCGACAGTCCGTACTGGCCGTCGCCGTGTGCATAGGCGGGATAGTTCTCACTGCCGCACCCGCCGCCGCCCTGCCTGACGACATGCACCCGGCGGGCGCGTTGCTCGCCGAGCAGCCTGTCACCACTGCGGTTCTCCCAGTCGGTGCCGCGGATACCAGCGCTGTCATCCGCTATTCCACCTTGCGTACCGCGACCGAAGCCGGTGAGTCCACCGGATCGGTGTTCCTGCCACAGGGCGCACCACCTGCCGGTGGATGGCCCGTCGTGTCCTACGCGCATGGCAACGTCGGAATCGACGACGAGTGTGCACCGTCGGTCACCGGATCCAGTGACGTCGAACAAGAATTCATGCAGCACTGGCTCGCCGCCGGATATGCGGTCGCGGCCACCGACTACGCCGGGATCGGTACCGACGGAGTCAACGCGTACACCGATGGACCCGCAGCCGGCGCCAACGCCGTTGACATCGTCCGCGCCGCCCACACGCTCTACGGCGACCAACTCAGCGACCGGTGGATCGTCACCGGCCTGTCCCAAGGCGGTCACGCCAGCTACTTCGCCGCCCACCAGGCCACCACCCGCACACCCGAACTCGACTTCCGCGGCGCAATCGCCGTCGCCGCCCCCACCCACCTCGACCAGCTCTTCCTGCTGGCCGGACCGAACTTCCCTTCCGTGCCGGTCGCCGGGATCGCCCACTACGTGCTCTACACCCTCGCCGGACTCGACGACGGCCGCCCGGAACACGGAATCCGTCAATATCTGACCCCTACCGGAATCGGGTTGATGGAAAAGGCGAAGGCAACCTGTAGCAACGACCTGAACGAATATCTGAGCGCTCACCCGGTTACCGTTGCGGAGCTGTTCACCACCCCACTCGACTCCCCGGATCTACGCGGTGTGCTCGACCAGATGCAGCATGTCCCCACTGACGGGTTCGACCGACCTATCCGGGTCGTGCACAGCCTCGCCGACACCAAGGTCCCGATCCCGCTGACCTGGGCACAACTCACCGAAATGCGCTCCGGCGGTGTCGACGTCGAGTTCCAGCAGCTTTCCGGAACGGACCATGCCCACACCCTCACCGCCTCGATGCCCGAATCGCTGGACTTCGCCGCCCGCGTACTGCACTGAGCGCACCCGCCACGCGGAGGTGGGGTCTGGTTACGGGGGCCACGCCGACAGCACGAGAATGGAATGAGATGACCTACGCCGATATCACCGGGGTCCCGCATGCCGACAGATATCTGTTCGGGATGACGTCCTGGTGGCTGTCGTCCCTGTCCTCACGGCCGCGGTGGTGCACCGCAGCCCGATGGGGCACCGCCCGGCGACCCGCGTCGCGATCGGATACGGGGCGCTCGCGATCGTCGCAGCTGGGTCCGCAACGCTGACAACTCCGCTCAGCGTGCCGTGGGCTGCGACGGTCGGCGTTGCAGTGGGTCTGGTGCTGCTGTGCAACATTGTTCTCGGTGTTGTCACCAGGTCCGCCGCCCAGCGAGGGGCGAGCGAGGAGCGGTGATCGGTAGTCCGCACCGATGAGCGGGAAGTGTCTGGAGCTGACATGTCGAATGAGTTTGTTGAGCCGCGTGCTGCTCTGCGAGACCTCCGACGGCGCGGTTCCGACGGTAGGGCAGCCCCGCCTGCCAGTGGTCGCGGCAAACCAACGCGAGCTCTGGGGTGGATCCACCAAGGCAGCTGACTCTCACACTGCCAGAGGCTCGCTGAGGATCACAGGTCCCACAACCCCAACAACGCGGACCTAAGGCCAGGGGAGCGGACGTAGTGGTCGGTCCGCAGCCGTGACCCGGGGTGCCCGAGATCGGTCAGCGCCTTCTCGGCGCCTGGGAGGGGGAGCGGGGACAGGCCGGTGCGCAGGCGCAGGAAGTACAGAACCGCTCCACCGGACCGCGGGATCTTCATCGGGTCGGACACCACGACCGCCGGTGCGTAAATCCACTCGTCATCCGCGAGGACGATCACGTCGCCCCGCTTCACCCCGCTGGGCTTGTCGAGGCGAAGCGATTCGAGCTGATACTTCGCCGCCGGGCCGCCGCGGCTGTGGTGCCGGCCCCGCTGTTCGTCGAGGACCTGTTGTTCGGTGTGGGTGGGTTCGTAGTCGACGGCGTGTTTGACGAACATCCGGGTCACCGGTCTCGGCAGGAAATCTGTCTCGGTGCGAACGCGGCCGGTGACCCCGGGCAGTGGGACCGCGCGGCCGATCTCCCACTCCAGGATCGCGTCGTCGAGGAACACCTGATCGACCTCGGTGATCTCGTCGAGGCTGTCGATGAACTTCCGCACGGAGGCGATGATGTCGGGGTCGTCGGTGATGACCACGGCGTCGTCGGCGAGGGTGGAGTTCTCGGATGCGTTCGCCGACCCGATCACCGCCCGGGTGTTGGTGACGATCACCTTGGCGTGCAGGGTCGGCGAGGACAGCACCCGTACTCCCTTGTTCAGGTAGTGGGCGAGGGCGGCGGGGGAGGTGGCGTGCGCCCGGATCGCGGCCTTGGAGGCGTTGACGACCAACAGGTCCCCGGCGCGCAGCGGGAGCAGGTCGGGTGCGTCCTGTCCGAGGTAGCCGATCGCGGCGTATCGGGCGCCGCGGGTGCGGATGGCGCGGGTGATGTGTGGCCACGGGCTCGGCCCGTGGAAGGTGGTCCCCATACCGACAGACGGTAACCGGCCAGGCCTTGTGCCGGGTGGCGGTCCCTGGCAACGCCAAAAGAAGCTCAACGGGGGCGCCGTCGGTCCGGCGTGCCCCGGTGAGGTCGACGGCGGCGCGGGGGCGGGTTGACCGCGGTCGCCTGGGGTGCAGCGATCCGGTCGATTCTCGGTTGCGGACAACGTGTCGGCGTCGGTGTCGGCGTCGGCCCCGACCGGCGGCCCGGCGCTCGTACGCTATGGGCACCACGAGACGAGACCGGCGGGAGAAGGATCATGAGTTACGAAGCGATCTACGACGGGGTCCGTTACCCGCTCGCCGATGCGGCCGCCGCCCACGGCCTTGAAGACGACATCCGGGGCCTCTTCGAAGACAACGGCAATGGTGGATTCGTCGGTTTCGTCAGCCAGAACACGACGGTTCGCCTGCTGATCACGCCGGCGACTCCGGTCGCGATTCGGGGCAGCGACGAGCCGAACCCGAGTGTCGTCCACCGCTGGTGACCCCGCCTCCAGATGTCTCCGTCGGCGCGACGGTGTGTCCGTCCTCGGGGAGGAGTCGGTGTCAGCGAAACTTTCGGCAACGATCCACCGTCAGCAAAGGAGGTAGGTTGCCCAGCCTCATCGTCAACGGTGTT
The DNA here is from genome assembly GCF_056402215.1 of Rhodococcus sp. P4_B6. NCBI lineage: Bacteria > Bacillati > Actinomycetota > Actinomycetes > Mycobacteriales > Nocardiaceae > Rhodococcus > Rhodococcus sp. P4_B6. The sequence goes on from NZ_JBFUHV010000063.1 coordinate 44,087, forward strand.
ACCTACGGCATCAGCCAGACCAGGTTCGAGGCCACCCGCGAGCTGCTCGCACGGTTCGCCGAGGGACACACCCTGGGAGTGGCGATGTCGCTCACCCATGACGGCGCCCGGCACCACCTGTTCATCACCCCCGGGGTGCCGATCACGCTGGTGGAATGACGTGTCCGGCCTGATCCTGCAGGACCGCCGCCTTCGGTTTCGCGAGGAAGCTGCGGTGGTCATGGAACCACGCGTGACGCCCGCCCATCGGAACCGACCGCAGCAACCGAGTGCATTCGACCAAGGGGGCACCGAATCCGGGATGCCGGGGCCATGACGGTCTCCTCGGGTCGACGTGCCCGAGCAGTTCAGTAATGTGTGGGTGCGGGGAGAGGTGGTCCCCTTCGTGGGTGCACGACTCGGCTGTTGCGATGACCGCGACCGCGGCGATCGGCGACCACGCCGTGTCGGTAGTTGCCAACCTGCGGCCGCCCACGATGACTGCAACGGCGGCGATGTCTGCGGCCGTCGTGACAGCGACCGGAACCGCGACCGTCGCTGCACCGGTGATGACGGCGTCCGCGACCCTTCCCTGCACCGGTCGTCCCGGCGGCTCGAAGGTCGCCGCTCCGGTGATGATCGCGTCCGCTGCGGCAGCTGCTCCGGCTCGGTCCGCGTCCTCGACAGTCCCCGCAGCCAAGGCAACGGCCATGGCTGCCATGAGCACGCCGACCGTGGCTGCTGTGCAAATGAAATCGATGAAGGCTGTGGTCTCATCGATGTACAACACCGCGACTGCGACGCGGACGACGCCGATGGTCGCGGCTACGACGACCTACCCGGATTCCGTCGTGACGTCGAATGCGATGGTCATCGACGGGGGCGGACGGGGGCGTTCACCGTCAACGCTCGCCTGTACCAGACGAACTCGGCCATCGYGACGGCGCAGCTCCGGAAGAATGGGGTGCAGAGCTGGCGGTGTGTGACGACGTCGCTCAGGGGGTGGTCTGTCTCGGCAGGACGTAGCCGAGTTTCAACAGGGCCCTGCGGAATTTCAGTTCGTGTTCGGGTGGGACCGCGAGATGGCGGTCGCCGATCGGGCGGCACAGCCTGCGGAGTGCGCGGTCGCGGGTGACGAGCGCGGCCAGTGCGTCATCGGTGCATTCGATCACCCGGGCGTGGCCGTGGTCGGTCAGCTGGGTGGTTCGGCGGGTGACGTCGGTGATGAGCGTCGTCAGCGAGCCGGGCAACTCGTGCTCGGTCCGCTGGGCGAGGAAGGTGGTGAGGTCCTCGAGGTTGCGGCCGGTATCGATCGCCGTCAGCAGACTCGCGGCGGAGATGGTCCAGACCCGGTCCGCGGTGTGCGCGGCGTAGGCGGACAGGAGAAGCTGATCACCGGGGGACAGGGTTCCGGTGGCGACGACGTCGAGGTTGGGCAGGACCTTGAGCACCGCGGTGGTCTCGTCGTCGGTGGGCGCGTGGTAGGTGTCGGTCAGGCCCAGGGCGTAGCAGCCCAGGGCGGTGAGCCGGATCGACTGCAGTCCGTCGTACCTGCTCAGCGCGTCCAGATCGTCGCCGCCCCAGTTGTCGTGGAAGTCCGATCGGGCGCCGGTGGGGTGGAGGTATTCGAGGTCGAGCAGTCCCAGCGTGCCGGCGTACTCGAACAGCACCGCGGCCGTGTAGCGGCCCTCGAGGATCTCCCACCGGTGGTAGCCGTCGTAGCCCAGACCGCCGTACTGGGAGTCGACGAGATAGAGCTTCCACAGCGCCATCTCGCTGCGGGCGACGGTGGGACTCATCCCTTTCCGCCGCATGGTCGTGAACAGGGAGTCCACGCTGATCCACTCTCCGGGTGGGCAGCTTGCCAGTCCCTGCGCGACCGTCTGTCGGCGAGTCTTGGCCGAGGTGAGGACATTGCGTGCGCGCTGGCCCTTGATCTGCTCGATTCGGCTGAACTCGTCGATCACGGCGTGGGTGAGCCAGCGCTGCCACAGTTGCCGGATGACCTCGGCCGGCGGCCGACGCAGGGCGGTGCGGCCCTTGGGCGTCAGCTGGAGGCGCCCGCCCTCGATCTTGGCGAACCCACCGGCCTGGATGATCAGCGGCCAAGCGAACGACGCGATCGGGTCGTGCAGGTAGAAGTCGCCGTGCACGAGCTGAGAGCCCACGGCAGCGACCGTCGCCGCGGAGGGGCGGCGGGTCTTCTCGCTGCACCGCAGTTCACCCGCCGCGCATAGCTGCAGCACCGTGTGCAGGTTCAGCGAGGCTTCCTGCTCGGTCGCTCGTATCCGGTGCTCGCCAATCACGCCCAGGGGTCCGGTGTTGCCGGTGTTCACACTCATGCCCTCACGTACCTCAGCCAGTGGCGGTATGCCTCGATCCACTGCGCACCGGCGGGCGGAGGCGTCGGCAACGGCAGATCGAGGATGGGGATGCGCTGTCGCGACCGGCCACGAGCGCAGATCACCACGATGTGCTCGTCGGCCAGGTCGATGCCCGACACGGTGACCTCGGTCCCCAACAAAGATGTCTGGAACGGCAGCTCGAGATGCTCGTCGAGCATGGTGTAGAAACCCGTGACGCATTCGCTGTCGTTGTAGCAGTCGACGGTGGCCTCGGCGACCAGGGCCGCGAGCGCCGCACGATTCGGTGACCTCACCGCGCCGAGGA
>NZ_JBFUHV010000064.1:0-49945 GCF_056402215.1 Rhodococcus sp. P4_B6
TCTCCCCCGTCGAGAGCGTGTACAGGCTGGTGATCCCGGCATCGAGCCCGACCACCCGACCCGTCGACCCGAGTTCGGTGATCGTGTCCTCGACGAGGATCGAGATGTGGTACTGACCACGAGCATTACGCGACACCGTCACCTGCGACGGCGTCGCCCCCTCCGGCAGCGGCCTCGACCACCGAATATCCAGGGGTTCGGACTGCTTGGCCAACCGGACCTGCCCGCCGCGGTAGGTGAAGCAGTTCGAGTAGTAGGTCGCCGAATCCTTCGACCGGCCCTTCCTCTTGAACTGCGGGTAGCCGGCCTGCGTGCGCCAGAACCTCTCGAACGCGCCCTGCAACTGCCGCAGCGATTCCTGCAACGGCCCCTTCGACGGCTCCGCCAACCACTCCGTCTCAGCATCCCGCTTCCATCCGGTGAGCATCTTCGACGTGTCGCTGTAGGTCACCCGACGCTGCTCCTGCGACCAGGCACGCGTCCGCTCGGCCAACGCCCGGTTGTAGACATACCGGGTGCACCCGAACGTCCGAGCAAGCTGTTCCGCCTGCACCGCAGTCGGATAGAAACGGTACTTGAACGCCCGCTTCACCACCCTCCCCGCCATGACCCAGACACTAACCCCACGGTCCGACAAAACCAGATCGGCTGATCCCGGACCTGAAGGACCGGGTTTACGCCGAAAAAATCACGGATCAAGCGAGAGATCGAGTTCTTCGAAATCCGTGGCCGTCGCGTCAGCCTGTGGTCGAAGGTATCGGACGAGTTCGTCACGGAGACCGCCCGCGCCTGAGGCAGTGCCTCGGTTCGTCCCGTCACGGACGGCGGTCGGGTACCGGCCGCCGTCCACCGACTGGCGCCACCGTCCATGCGTACGTCAGGCCGAAGGCTCGGACTCCCAACGCATCCGAGTGCCCGGCGGGCGTGAGCGAGGAAGCACACGCAGAGAGCGGCGACGGCGTGCCTCGTCCCGTCTCGCACGCGGGATCATCGTCTGCCGGTCGCGCTCGGTGGTTCCACCCCACACGCCGTACGTCTCGGCGGCCGTGACGGCGTGGTCTGCGCATGCTCGCCGTACGGGGCAGCCCAGGCAGATTTCCTTGGCCGCTCGTTCTCGGCGGGCACGGGCAGCTCGCTCTTCGCCGTCATGCGAGTAGAACAGCTCGGTGTCCATCTGCCGGCACAGTGCGTGGATCTGCCAATCCCATTCCGGAGTAATCGGTTTGGGAAGAATCAACGCCCGAATCGTGGTCATCGTCAGCTTTCCCGCCCCGATGCGGGAGGTCCGGTTTCGGACCCGACCACGGGGCGAAGGCATTGCGAGGGCCGACCGGAACCGAGGCGCCCAGCCAGTGTCCGGTCAGCGGTGTGCAGTCGGAAGTCAGTGGTCGACGAGTGCGCTGACACCCACCTCGAGGCTTCTCCGTCCGTCACGGGTGCGGAACGGTGTCCGGGCCGCCGCCGACTCTGTGCACAGCGCCGCGGGGTCACGGTCGAGCCAGTGGTCGATCGCCACCCGGATTCGTTCCCGCAACGGCCGGGGTGCCAGGCGAAACGCCTCGACCTCGGTGGTCACCGCGAACTCGCCGACAACACGGGACCCGCGCTGCACCACTGGGTGGTCGCTTCGATGATCAATCCGGCGACCTCGCGGTGCGCGAGGTCGTTGGGAATGTCGTGGTAGCCACCGGGGATCGCGACGGCACGGCACTGGTGGAGTTCGCTCGCAAATTCCGATGCCTTACCAGGTGCGGCGAATGCGTCGTGCTCGCCGTTGATCAACAGGATCGGCATGATGAGGGCCGGAAGGCCCGTGCGGACCTTGCATCCGGCGACGGCGAGCGCGCTCCACAGGTTCGGTTCGGCTGGGGCGGTGTCGAATCCGAGCGGATCGTTCGCGAGCGCGTCGAGGTATTCCTCGTCCTTCGCCATGATCAGATCGGTGCGTCCCTCCGCCTCGGGAGGCAGCCCCCAGAGCGGCGCACCGGTCATCACCAGGCCGGTGCGGGCGGTCGCGGTGCGCATCGCCAGCAGCGCCCCGGTCAACGCGCCCAACGAGTGCCCGACGATGACGACGGGCAGGTCCGGGTGAGTGCTCGTCATGAGATCGAGCAGGATGCCCGCGTTGGACGCGAGTTCGTCGACGGAGGGGAACATTCCCGGGCGGCCGCCGGTGTGGCCGTGTCCGAGATGATCCGGGCCCCACACCTCGATGCCCGCATCGGTCAGTTGCCCGGCCAGCCGGTGGTAGTGCCCGGTGTGCTCCCCGAAGCCGTGCAGAAGCAGCACCTGGGCGTGGGCTGACCGGGCAGCCCAGTGCCGGTAGTAGATCTTGTTGCGTACGCCGTCGAAGAAGGGCACGTCACGCCTCCGGTGCGGTCGAGTCGGGGGCCTGCCCGTCGGACAGGTCCTGGAACCAGGTCGGCGACGTCAGCCACTTCAACGGGATCGGGGGGCTGGGGTAGCCGGCGACGAGGATGGTGTTGGCGTGCACCGAGTAGTCCCCGGTCTGGACGAAAACCTTGACCCGGTCGCGTAGTTGGTAGAACTCGGGCAGATAGCGCAGTTCGTGCACGTTCTCCTCCCCCACCAGTTCGGAGACGAATTTCCGGCCCTCCGGGTTGGCCCGGATCATGTCCTCGGTGACGATTGCCGCCTCGAAATCTCCGGCCTCGCACAGCACGGAGAGCACGTCACCGACCGAGGGCAGACCGGGAGCGATGCCAAGATCGATCGTCTCGACCTGCGGCGACAGCGGCACCAGACTGGCCGCCGAGGTGCCGCTTCCGGCATCGGCGATGTAGACCATCTCGCCGTGGCGTAGCTGGCTCACCACTGCCGCCAACCGCTCGTGCAACAGACGGACCTTCGGTGCCATGGATGTGTCCTCTCCTCGTGGTGGAATCGCCGCGATCCGCGGCCGGAACGACCGATCGACCTCGGCCCGTTGAATGCCGAATGTGCTCTAGTCGACAATCGACTAGAAACGTAAGCCGGGCGACGGCATCCGTCAAGAGGTGTTCGGCCCGGCAAATCGAGGCTTGACCCGGCCGCCCGAAGCACGCACACTAAACGTGTCGGTCGATTGTCGACAAAGGATCAATCCCCTGCGCGGCGCGACCTGTTTCCGCGAAAACCACCCTGAAGGAGCGAACTATGGGCCAGCTGCTCGAAGGCAAGACAGTAATCATCACCGGTGCCGGAGGCGGGATCGGCCTGGCCACCGCGCTACATCTGCACGACGAGGGCGCCCAGGTGGTCGCCACCGTCCACTCCGAGGCAAGCTTGCCGCAGTTGAAGGTGGACGACGACCGCCTGATCGCCAAGGTCGTGGACGTGACCGACGAAGAGCAGGTCAAGAGTGTTATCGACTTCACCGTGCAGACCTTCGGAAAGCTCGACGGCATCGTCAACAACGCCGGCGTCCTCAAGCCCGGGACAATCCTCGACGCCAGCGTCGAGGACTTCCAGAAGACGTTCGACGTGAACGTCAAGGGAGTATTCCTCGGGACGAAGTACGCCATCCCCGAGCTGCTCGAGGCCGGCGGCGGATCGATCGTCAACTTCGGCTCGATCAACTCGATCGGCGCGGAGAAGTTGCTGACCACCTACACCGCGAGCAAGGGTGCGGTGCTGACGCTGACCAAGGCGGTCGCCCTCGACTTCGGCGCGCAGGGCATTCGGGCCAACACCCTGTGCCCGGGCTTCGTCGACACCCCGCTGAACGTCCCGCATTACACCGCCCTCGGTGGCCGTGACGAGCTCGAGGCCGGGCTCCCCGACTTCCAGCCGATCGGACGCGCCATCCTCCCCATCGAGATCGCCCACTCGGTCGCGTTCCTACTCTCGGATCACTCCACGGCCATCACCGGCACGGCGTTCGTGGTCGACGGCGGTGTCCTCGCCGGCGCCTGATCACACCTGACGTGCGGTGGAGGCCCGGGAGCCTCGGGCCTCCACCGCCCCGACCAATGAAACCCGACCCATACGGCCGCGACTGCCGGCCTGAACGTCCTGTGCCTCGAACAGGGCGACTGGGTCAACCCCAGCGATTTCCCCGCCAACCATCCGGAATGGGAATTGCTGATCCAGCACGACTGGGCGCACGACCCGAACGTGCGCGCACTGCCCTCCGATTATCCGGTGGATATCCGCGACTCCGACATGTGGCCGGTGATGTTCAACGCCGTCGGCGGCAGCTCCATCTACTACGGCGCCGAGTGGCCGCGACTGCTGCCCTCGGACTTCCGGGTCAAGACACTCGACGGCGTCGCCGACGACTGGCCGATCGCCTACGACGACCTCAAGCCGTACCACGACGAGGTCGACGCGTTCATCGGCGTGTCCGGCGTCGACGGTGACACCGCCTACCCCGACGGGCTCGAGTACCCGCTGCCGCCGCATCCACTGGGCAAGCCGGGAATGAAGGCGGCCGAAGCGGCGAACACACTGGGCTGGCACTGGTGGCCCGGTACCAACGCGATCCCGAGCCAGAAGAACAAGACCCTCGAGCAGTGCGGCCGCTGGGGGGTGTGCGAATGGGGTTGCCCGCAGGGCGCGAAGGCCTCCTTCGATCTGATCTACATGCCGCAGGCGCAGCAGGCCGGTGCACAGGTGCAGACCGGGGCGCGCGTGCGCAGGATCAGAACCGACGACACCGGGCGGGCAACCGGTGCCGAGTGGATCGACCGCGACGGCACCGTCCACTTCCAACCGGCGAAGTCGGTCGTATTGTGCGCCAACGGAATCGGCACACCCCGACTGTTGCTGCTGTCGGCGGACGAGCGCAACCCGGACGGGCTCGCCAACTCCTCCGGGCTGGTCGGCAAGAACCTGATGCTGCACCCGAACTGCACCGCGGTCGGCTACTACGAGGAGAACCTCGAGAGTTGGCGCGGCCCGGCCGGACAGCTGATCCACTCGATGCAGTTCTACGACACCGACACCTCCCGCGGTTTCGTCCGTGGTGCGAAGTTGCACGCGCTGCCGACCCCGGGACCGCTGAACACCATCGAGACCCACCGCCAGCTCGACTTCGACGAGCTGTGGGGACCGGCCGTCCACGACGTGGCACGCGCGTCGTCGAACGGCATCCTGTGGGCAGCCAACGTCGAGGATCTACCCGAGGAACACAACCGGGTCACCCTCTCCACGGAGGAGTTCGACTCGGACGGGCTGCCCGCGCCGAAGGTCGAATACCGGGTCAGCGAGAACACCCGCAAGATCCTGAAGTACACCGTCGAGCGGATGGTGGAATTGCACAAAGCGGCAGGCGCCAAGCAGATAATCACCCAGGAACTGTGGGTCGATCAGCCCGGACATCTGCTCGGCACCGCCCGGATGGGCGACGACCCGGCCACCTCGGTCGTCGATTCCTTCGGCCGCAGCCACGACGTCGACAACCTCTACATCGCCGACGGCAGCATCTTCGTCACCTCGGGCTCGGCCAATCCGACCTGCACCATCAGCGCTCTGGCACTGCGGGTGGGCCGCAAGGTCGTCGAGGACGTCACCGCAGGAAAGGCCCAGGCATGAGCACCACACCCATCGAACTGAAGACCTCGGCGCCGCGGCGTCTGTCCGTGCCGGTTCGCACGCTCCGCCCGCCCCGGCAGCTGTCCGAGGACGAGTTGACCATCCTGTTGCGGATCGCGGACAGCCTCATCCCCGAATCCGGAGAGAATCCCGCCGCCAGCAAGGCGCAGGACTATCTGCGGTATCTCGATCTGGCGCTCGCCGCCCGCGCCGACGTCTTCGACGCGGTCGTCACGGCGATCAACGACGTCGCGGATCTCCACGGCGGCGAACTCCACGCCCGGTTGAAGCGCATGTGGGCCGAGGACAAGGTCACCTTCGACCCGCTCTCCTCGATCGTGGCCGGCGCCTACTTCATGACCCCGCAGGTCAAGGCGCTGATCGGGTACCCCGGACAGCACCGGGACGCTGCCGGATTCGAGGACGCCGCCAACGAGTTGTCGACCGGCATCCTCGACCCGGTGATCGAACGCGGATCCATCTACGTCTCCGCCACCGGGGAGTGAGGCCCCCAGGCGGGTCACCAGCTGATCTACTGTCGACAAGACACCTGCAACCCGAGTAGGACTGATACCACCTCGTCGAGTGAGCAACCACGAGGCCGAAGCAAGAAAGGACAACGGAATGACTCTGTCACCGAATCGTCCGGGGTCGACAGTGGGCCGCGACGAGGGGGAGATTTCCCTCGGACGAATCCAGCAGCGCACCACGCCCGGCACCGTCGCGGGCGTGCTGCGCACCGCCATCCTCGACGGCACCCTCGCCCCCGGCAGCCAGCTGCGGGAGGCACACATCGCCGCCGATCTGGGAGTGAGCCGGGCACCTCTCCGCGAAGCCCTGGGCATCCTCGCCGACGAAGGTCTCGTGGTGAAGATCGCCTACAAGGGCGCCTTCGTCGCCGAGGTCAGCGCCCAGGGCATGGCGGAGATCGCCAGCCTGCGCAAGCGCCTGGAACCGTATGCGATCGAGCTGGCGATGCCACGGCTGGCGGCCGGTGGCCGCACGAAGGTCATCCGCGCGTTGCAGGACATGGCTCGCGGCGCCGACGACGGCGACATGACCCGAACCATCGACGCCCACATGAGCTTTCACCGCGTGTTCTACGAGCTCTCCGAGCACGGGCTGCTGCTCGACCTGTGGCGCAGCTGGGAATCGCAGTTGCAGCTGTTCCTGTCCGCCGATCACCAGTCTTTCGCCGACCTGCACGACGTGGTCGCCGAGCACGAGCGGCTCCTGGCGATCATCGACACCGGCGACATGGACGCGATCACCCGGGAGATCGATCGTCACGTGCACGGTCCCGCATCCGCCCTGGACGCCGTCGACACCGTGCGCGAGGCCGCTTCCGCCACGCATGCGTGAGTACGTCGACTTCCTGGGCGGTCAGCCGCCGTACGACGAACTCGAGTCGACCGACCTCGACGCCCTGGCACGCCTGGTCGAGGTCGAGTTCTTCCCGGCCGGGACCCGCATCATCGAGGCCGGCGAAGCCCCGTTGTCGCACTTCTACGTGGTGCGCACCGGGGAGGTCGAGGTCGTCGACCGGGGACGGGTGATCGACCTGCTCGGGTCCGGGGAGACCTTCGGGCAGATCTCGGTCCTGTCCGGGCTGCCGCCGCCCCTGGACGTGCGGGCCGCCGAGGACAGCCTCTGCTACCGGTTCCCGGACCCGAGACCGATCCTCGCTCACCCCGAACGTCTGCAATTTCAGCACTACAACACCCTCGTCACCCGGGAACGCCTCACCCGGTCCGGCCTGGTGGATCAGGCACTGCGCGCCGCCCGCCATCAGATGCGCCCGGCCGTGTGGTGCCCCGTCGGGGCCACCGTGTCCGAGGCCGCGGCGGTGATCACCGACGCCGCCCAGTCCTACGCCCTGCTCGACCGTGGTGGGGAGATCGGGATCGTCACCGACAGCGACTTCCGGCGCGCCCTCGCGACGGCGTCGTTCGATCCGCACGCTCCCGTGACCACCATCGCCTCCTTTCCTGCCGAATCCATCGGTGCCGATGCCCTGGTGGGTGACGCCTTCCTGCGCATGATCGAGTGCGGACTGCACCACCTGGTGGTCCGGGGCGCCGCCGACCGGCCCGTGGGCGTGCTGCGGGTGGTCGACCTGGCCTCCGCCGAGGTACGCAATCCACTCGTCATCCGCCGCGCCGTGGACGACGCCCACACCATCGACGAACTCGCCGCCGCGGCCGCATTGCTGCCCGGCACCTGGGTCGAGCTGTACGACACGGGCGTGGCACCGATGCACATCGCCGGACTTCTCTCGGCAGTCGTGGACGCCCTGTTGCAGCGGCTGGTCGAACTCACCGACATCGGTGACGACTGCGTGCCACACCGGACGTCCTGGTTGCTGCTGGGCTCGGTGGCACGCCGGGAGCCGCTCCCCCGCTCGGACGTCGACACCAGCCTGGTCTGGGAAGACCTACCCGGAGAACGCAATCCGGCGCGGAAATTGCAGCGCTGGGCTGGGCGCGTCCTCGACAACATGGAGCGGTGCGGGCTGGAGCGCTGCGTCGACGGCGCCAATGCCACCAACCCGGAGTTCGCCCGCTCCCGCGCCGATGCCGTCTCCACCGCCACGTCGTGGATCCGCAATCCCACCCAGCACAACGCACTGCTGCTGTCGTCGATGATCGCGGACAGCCGCCCGGTGACCGGGCTGTCGCTGGGCCGCTCGGTGTCGGATGCGATGCTGGCGACCACCCGGAGCCACGAGTACCTCTCGGCGCTGCTGCGCTTCACCGTCTCGAGCCGCCCGCCGGTGGGTTTCGTCCGCAACTTCGTCGTCGAGCAGTCCGGCGCCAACCGCGGCCACCTCGACCTCAAGGCCCGCGGACTGGTCCCGATCGCCTCGCTCGGGCGGTGGATCGCCGTCGTCACCGGCGACGACCGCGGCTCGACGATTACCCGGTTGCGGCGGGGCGGCGCGTCGAACCTGCTCACACCGGACGAGACCGAGGTCCTCGTGCAGGCCTTCGAGTACATCTACGGGCTGATCCTCGGCCGGGAGATCGACGCGATCAAGACCTCCACTGCCGCGACCACCTGGGTGGCGCCGAATCAGCTCGACTCCCTGACCCGTCGTTACCTGCGGGAGGCGTTCCGCGCCGTCGCGGAGGTGCAGAATCGGCTCGAGAGCGAGTGGGTGGCGCGACTGCCATGACAGTGCGCTGGAGACGACGACGCGAGGACCCTCTACGAAAACCGTGGCGGCAGAGCGAATATCTCGTCGTCGACCTCGAGACCACCGGGCTGGACCTGAAGAAGGACACCATCGTCTCGTACGGCGCCGTCGTCATCCGAGACGGCCGGGTGATCACCGCCGAGAGCGTCTACGACCTGGTCCGCCCCCGGTCGGCAATGTCCCCGGAGGCGATCGCCGTCCACACCCTGCGCCCGGCAGACGTCGCGGATGCGCCACCGCCGGATGCCGCAGTGCACACTCTCGCCGCCCTGATGACCGATCGGGTGGTCGTCGCACACTCGGCGTGGGTCGAGCAGGCCTTCCTCACCCGCGCGTTCCGGGACGCCGGCATCCGGTTTCGGGTCCCGCTGATCGACACCGCGGCCCTGGCCCGCGCGTGTGGCACTGCGCCCGCGGGTCAGCGCGGCGACGCGGGTCTCGAATGGCTCGCCACCGCGCTGGGACTCCCCGTCGTCGATCCGCACCACGCACTCGGTGACGCCGTCACCACGGCGCAGGTCTTTCTGGTGCTGGCCTCCCGCCTGAGCGGCCGCGGATACGACACCGCTCGATCCCTGGTCGATCTGACCTGCGGGGACCGGGGTCTGTTGTCCCCTCCGAGCGGGCGGTAGCCCAGCCGAAACAGTCAGTGATTGAGATCACACGCATCTATGGTAGATTGTCGACAGTTGCTCAAAGAGCGGATAGACTTCCCCTTGTGCGGCTACCCCCGACCCCAGCCTCGCCGCACTGCCGAGGCTTTCTCGACACCGACCAGTGAGGTCAGCATGGCCACAAAACCCGAAGAGCCGACCGTGTCCACCCAGCCCCCCGCGCCCGGACCCGACTTCGAGTCCGCGCCCACCGGGACGCCCACGGACTCCGACGCCGCGTACCTGGAAAAGCTCGGGTACAAGCAGGAGCTCAACCGCACACTCGGACTCTTCTCCGCGTTCGGAGTGCAGTTCACCTCGATCGCGATCGCCTCCGGCATCTTCACCACCCTCATCGTGGGATTCGGATTCTTCGGCCCCGCCTCGTTCTGGTCCTTCCTCGTCGGCGGCGGCCTGCAGGTGTTCACCGTGGGCCTGGCAGTGGCACAGCTGGTGTCCGCCTACCCGCTGGCCGGCGGTGTCTACCAGATCACCGGCCGGATCACGGGCAAGCCGTGGCTTGCCTGGCAGACCGGATGGTGGCTGCTCATCGCCCACACGGTCGCAGTCACCACCGTGGCGGTCAGTATTTCCCCGTTCATCGCCGGATGGTTCGGCGTCACGTTCGACGGCCCCGCCGACACCCTGCCCTGGGCACTGGGTCTGATCGTCCTCGGCACGATCATCAACATCGCGGGCGTCAAGGTCGCCGCGGTGCTCAACAACATCGGCGTCGTCGCCGAGGTGCTGTGCGTGGTTGCACTCGTCGGCGTCCTGCTGGTCGTCAAGCATCCCACCCAGCCGCTGTCCTTCCTGAGCGACTCCGGCGGAACCGCCTCCGGCGGGAACTGGTTCGTCCCGTTCCTGTTCGCGATGATCCTGCCCGCCTACGCGATCTCGTCCTTCGATGCCACCGGCAACGCGTCCGAGGAGACCAAGGACGCTGCCCGCAAGGCCCCGATGGCATCGGTCATGGCGAACGTGTCGTCCTACGTGGTCGGCGTGTTCATGGTCGCCCTGATCATGCTCGCGATCCAGGACCTGCCCGCGGTGATGGACAGCGACACCCCGGTCAAGCTGATCCTCGACACCGCCGTCGGCTCCGCGTTCGCCAACATCTTCGAGGCCGTCGCCATCATCGCCCTGTTCGCGGCGCTGGTGATGTTGCAGCTCACCGGAATCCGGGTCCTGTGGTCGCAGGCCCGCGACGGTCAGGTGCCCGCCGCACACTGGCTGCGCAAGGTCAGTGCGCAGCGCATCCCGATCAACGCCACCCTCACCATCTTCGCCCTGTCGGTGATCTTCGCCCTGTGGTCGTCGCTGCTGTCGGTACTGGCCGCCATGACCGCCCTGGCCTGGGGACTGGCGTACGGCGTCGTGGTCACCGTCGGCCTCTGGGGTCTGGTCAAGCGCAAGCTGCCGAAGCACCCGTGGCACTACGGATTCCTGAGCCCGCTCATCTTCGTCCTGGCCATCGCCTGGTCGGTGGTGCTGTGCGCGCTGCTGATCTACTCCGACCCCACCCACGTCGGAATCGGCATGCTGCTGGTGATCCTCTCCGGCGCAGTCGTGTACATGACCATCCCCAAGAGCCGACGCGGCAAGTCCATCGACACCCTGCAAGGCCACCTGTAACCCCACCCGCCGACAAATCGCAACCGAGGAAAGGTTTCACATGTCGTCCCCCATCCAGCTCACCAACATCATCGACGGCAAGGCGGTGACGGGATCGTCCGACAAGATCCGCACGGTCCTCAACCCCTCCACCGGCGAGGTGGTCGCCGAGCTCACCGAGTCCACGATCGAGGACGCCGACCGGGCGGTCGCCGCCGCCCGCGCCGCCTTCCCCGCCTGGTCCGCCAAGACCCCCGGCGAACGTTCGCAGATCCTGCACGAACTGGCGAATCTGCTCGAGGCCAACCTCGACGAACTCGCCCACCTGGAAACGATCGACGCCGGCAAGCCCACCACCGCGGCCACCGGTGACGAACTGCCCGGGATCGTCGCGGCGTTCCGGCACTTCGCCGGGGCGGGCAGGACACTGGCCGCCCAGGCCGCCGGCGAATTCGTCGCCGGCAACACCAGCTTCGTCCGGCGTGAGCCCCTCGGCGTCGTTCTCGGCATCACCCCGTGGAACTTCCCGCTGTGGCAGGCGGTCTGGAAGCTTGCCCCCGCCCTGGTCGCCGGCAACACGGTCGTGATCAAGCCGGCCGAGCTGACCCCGATCGCCACCACCCGGTTCGCCGAACTCGCGCAGCAGCTGCTGCCCGCCGGTGTCCTCAACGTCGTACACGGCAAGGGCAGCGTCGTCGGCGATCACCTGGTACGCCACCCCGAGGTCAACCTGGTCTCGTTCACCGGCTCCACCGCGGCCGGTCAGCGCATCGCCGAGGCGGCAGGCGCGACGCCCAAGCGTCTCGTGCTCGAACTCGGCGGCAACGCTCCGGTCGTGATCTACGACGACATCGACCTCGAGGCCGCGCTGCCGATCCTGACCAACGGCATCCTGTTCAACGCCGGCCAGGAGTGCATGTCCGCCACCCGCCTGCTGGTGAGCGAGAAGATCCACGACCGGTTCGTCGAGGCGCTCGCGGCCAGCCTGGCCGCCACCGAGATCGGAGACGCGGCCGACGCGTCGACCGTCCTCGGCCCGCTGATCTCCGAAGGCCAGCGTGCCCGGGTCGCCGAGCTGGTCGACCGGCTCCCCGCCCACGCCCGCGTCGTCACCGGCGGCAAGGCCGTCGACGGTCCGGGTTACTTCTACGAGGCCACCCTGATCGACGGGTTGCAGCAGGACGACGAGCTGGTCCAGGAGGAGATCTTCGGACCGGTCGCGACGGTGCAGACCTTCACCGACGAAGCCGATGCCCTCGCCAAGGCCAACGCGGTCGAGCAGGGACTGGCCGCCTCGGTGTGGACCCGCGACATCGGCCGGGCCCTGCGGAACGTCAACGCCATCGAGTCCGGGGTGGTCTGGGTGAACAACCACATGGCCGTCGGACCGGAAGGCCCGCTGGGCGGCTTCAAGGGCTCCGGCTACGGCAAGGAAGGCGGCGCTGCGGGGCTCGAGGAGTTCACGCGAGTCAAGCAGGTCATCGTCAGCCTCTCCTGACCCGTTCCTCGTGATCGCCCGTTGATTGCCGGAGTGCGCCACGCCATGCCGAAAGCATTGGCGTGGCGCATAATCCACAGAACCACGAGGGTCGTCATGCTCGCAGCAGAACGTCACCGCCGGATGACCGAGGCACTACGAGTGAGCCGGATCGTCAGCACCGAGGAATTCTCACGACTGCTCGGGGTGTCCCCACGATCCTCGCCGGAGTCCGCCGGCGCATCCGCGCTGTTCTGATCCCGGCGCTCACACTCTCGAAAGGAAGAGATCGTGGCAGTCCTTGCCATCGACCAGGGCACCTCCGGGACCAAGGCGGTCGTCGTCTCCGACGACGGCGACGTCCTCGCCATCGCCGAGAACACCGTGCGCCCCACCTATCTCGCGGCCGGTGGCGTCGAGCAGGATCCGATGGACCTGCTGCACTCCGTCCTGGACGCCGGCCGGAAGGCGGTCACCCAGGCGGGAGTACCGGTGTCGGCCGTCTCCCTCGCCAACCAGGGCGAAACCGTCCTGGTGTGGGATCCGGAGACCGGACGACCGCTGAGCCCGGCAGTGGTCTGGCAGGACCGCCGGTCGGAAACGCTGTGCCGCGACAAGGCGGCGGCCCGGAGTTGGGTCGAACAGCGGACCGGATTGATTCTGGACCCGTACTTCTCGGCGCCCAAGATGCAGTGGCTGCGCCGCAATGTCTCCCACGAGGGAGTGGTCACCACCACCGACACCTGGATCGTGCATCACCTGACCGGCGAATTCGTCACCGACACCGCCACCGCGAGCCGCTCGCTGCTGACCGGTCTCGACACCGGAGGGTGGGATCAGGAACTGCTGGAGCTGTTCGAACTCGCCGAGGAGCGGTTGCCCGAGATCGTCGGCAACGACGCCCTGGTGGGCAAGACCGATGCCTTCGGCGGGAGCGCCGCCGTGGGCGGGCTGATCGTCGACCAGCAGGCGGCGCTGCTGGCGGAGCGGTGCCTCGATCCCGGCACCGCCAAGTGCACCTTCGGCACCGGAGTGTTCCTGCTCGCCAACACCGGCCGACGCCCGGTGCGCTCGGCGTCCCAGCTCGCCTCCTGCGTGGCGTGGAACGTGCGGGGGCAGACCTCCTACTGCGTGGACGGGCAGGCGTACACCGCGGCGTCGGCGATCCGGTGGATACAGGACCTCGGGCTGATCGCGTCGGCGCGGGACCTCGACAGCACCGCCGCCGAGGATTCCGGAGGCACCTACTTCGTCCCGGCGCTGGCAGGACTGGCCGCACCGTGGTGGCGACCGGACGCGACCGCCTCGTTCACCGGGATGACCCTGTCCACCGATCGGGCGCAGCTGGTGGCCGCGGTAGTGGAAGGCCTGGCGGCGCAGACCGCCGAGCTGGTCTCGGCCGTGGAGGTCGACCTGGGCGGCCCGCTGACCCGGCTGCGCGTCGACGGTGGACTCACTCAGTCGCGGCGGTTGATGCAGGCGACCGCGGACCTGACCCAGATCCCCATCGACGTCTATCCCTCCTCGCATGCGACCGCTCTCGGTGCGGCCGCGTGCGCGCGCCTGGCGATGAATCCCGGCCTGTCCCTTGCCGACGCGGTCACCGACTGGACTCCCGCCACCACCTACGAACCTCGCTGGTCACCCGACCGCGCAGCAGAATTCCGACACCACTGGGCGTCGGCGGCACACGCGACGCTTCCCCAGGAGAAACGATGACTGACTCACCCACCCCCACCGACTACGACTTCGTCGTCCTCGGTGCCGGTATCGTCGGCTCGGCGATCGCCCGCGAACTGGCCAGATACGACCTCACCCTCGCGCTCGTCGAGGCCCGCGACGATGTCGGCGACGGCACCAGCAAGGCGAATACCGCGATCCTGCACACCGGATTCGACGCGAAACCCGGCACCCTCGAATCACGGATGGTCAGCCGCGGCTACACGCTGCTGTCGGCATACGCCGAACAGACCGGAATTCCCGTCGAACACACCGGGGCGATCCTCGTCGCCTGGAACGACGAGGAGTACGACGCTCTGCCGAGTCTGCGGGACAAGGCCGCCGCCAACGGCTACACCGAGTGCGAAATCGTCGACGCCGCCACCGTGTACGGGATGGTGCCCGATCTCGGCGAGGGCGTCCTCGGCGGTCTGACCGTGCCGGACGAGTCCATCATCTGCACCTGGACGACCAACCTCGCGCTGGCCACCGACGCGGTCGCCCGCGGGGTGACGCTGCGGACCAACACGCGTGCGGAGTCGGTGACGGTCGAGGCAGACCGCACCACCCTGCACACCTCGGCAGGCGACATCACCGCCCGCTGGGTGATCAACGCGGCAGGGCTCGGGGCGGACTTCCTCGACCAGGCCTTCGGCTACGACCGCTTCCACATCACCCCACGCCGCGGCGAACTGCTCGTCTACGACAAGCTGGCCCGCCCCCTGGTCGACAAGATCGTGCTGCCCGTTCCCACCTCCCGGGGCAAGGGTGTGCTCATATCGCCGACCATCTACGGCAACGTCATGCTCGGCCCGACCGCAGAGGACCTCACCGACCGGTCGGCGACGGGCACCTCGGCGAAAGGGTTCGAATTCCTGCTCGGCAAGGGCGCCAAGCTCCTGCCCCGGCTGCTCGACGAAGAGGTCACCGCCACCTATGCCGGGCTCCGGGCCGCCGCCGACTACGGTGACTACCTCATCGAGGTCGACACCGATCAGCGGTACGTCCTGGTCGGCGGGATCCGGTCGACCGGCCTGACGTCCGGAATGGCTGTCGCCGAGTACGTCGGCGAACTTCTCACCAAGGCCGATGCTCTCGGCGAACCCCGCGCCGAGCTGCCGGACCCGCCGGCGATGCCGAACATCGGTGAGGCGTTCACCCGCCCGTACCAGGACGGTGCGCGCATCGCCGCGGACGCCGAATACGGCAAGGTCGTCTGCTTCTGCGAGCGGGTCACGGCCGGTGAGATCCGTGATGCCTACGCCTCCCTCATTCCCCCGGCCGGGCTCGAGGGTCTGCGCCGACGCACCCGCGCCATGAACGGCCGATGCCAGGGCTTCTTCTGCGGAGCAGAGGTGGGCGCCCTGGCCGAGGGCTACCGATGCGCCGGCCGCTCCGCCGCCACGACACCGAAGGAAAACCGATGAGCGTCCCTACCTCACCACGCACCGTGGTCAAGACCGACATCGCGATCGTCGGTGGCGGCCCGGCGGGCCTGTCCGCCGCCACCCGGCTCGGCAAGGTCCACGGCCACCGCGCCCTCGTCCTCGACCGGGAGATCCGTGCCGGCGGAATCCCCAGGCACTGCGACCATCCCGGGTACGGCATCCGCGACCTCCACACCTTCATCGGAGGTCCCGCGTACGCCGAGCGCCTGGTCCGGTCGGCGACCGACGCCGGGGCAGAGATCCGGACCAACGCGACGGTCACCGCCGTCCACCCCGACGGCGCGCTCGATGTCACCAGCCCGGCCGGGCTGCTGCGGGTGGAGGCGAAGGCACTCGTCCTCGCGACCGGTGCCCGTGAGCGGGCCCGCCCGGCCCGCCTGATCCCGGGTGATCGACCCGCCGGCGTCTACACCACCGGGCAGTTGCAGAATCTCGTGCATCTGCACCACGGTCGCGTCGGCACACGGGCCGTGATCGTCGGCGGCGAACTCGTGAGCTGGTCCGCGGCAATGACACTGCGGCACGCCGGCTGCGACACCGTGCTGATGACCACGCAATACCCCTCACCGGAGTCGTACGCCGCCTTCAACATCCCCGGCAAAGCACTGTTCCGGTTCGCGATCGCCACCCGCACCCGCGTCGTCGGCATCATCGGCCGCAAGAACGTCGAAGCGATCGAGATCGAACACCTCGACACCGGCGTCCGGACGAAGATCGACTGCGACACCGTCATCTTCACCGGCGATTGGATCCCCGACCACGAACTGGCCCGCAGCGCAGGCATCGAACTGGATCCCGGCACCAAGGGACCGCTGGTCGATACCGCCCTGCGCACCAGCGCTCGCGGCGTCTTCGCCGCCGGCAACGTCCTGCACCCGGTCGACACCGCCGACATCGCAGCACTCGACGGCACCTTCGTCGCCGATCAGGTGGCCGGCTACCTCGACTCGCATGCGCCCGCTCCCACCGGAGAGGCTCTGCGCATTCTCGCCGAAGAGCCGTTCCGGTGGATATCTCCCGGCCTGCTGCGCCCGGGCGACCCGGCGCCTCCGCGACAGCGCCTGCTGTTGTGGACGGACGCGCTCGTCCGGTTCCCCAAGGTCACCATTTCCCAGAACGGCCGCGTCGTGACCACCAAGACACTGCCCTGGGCGGCCTCCCCCGGCCGCGTGTTCCGGGTGCCGTGGTCGATCATGCGCGACGTCGACCCGTCCCGAGGACCGGTGACGGTCGGCCTGGCGAACGCAACCCAGACCGCGCCCACGCTCAACGGGGTCGGGCAGTTCATCCCCGCCCGCTGCTCCTGACACCCGCCCGCATCCGCGATCGCTTCCTGCCCGCCCTGCCGAACCAGTCATCCTCCCGCGGTGCCTGATTCGGCAGGGCGGCTTTCGCACGTCCCGGGAGCCCGGCAGTCCTCACCTTCACCCCGTAAGCAGGTGACTGAGCGCGCGCGAAGCGGCTTTACTCGACGTTGACATTGCGTGTGACCCGGACAACAATCAGGAACGTCACTTGTCGACAATAGACCGCACTACAACTTGTGCGGGTGCCCACGAATCGATCGGAAGCATCCATGACAGAACACCAGGGCCATCTGCACGGCTCGGAGATGCGTCGAGCCATCACCGCGGCGGCCATCGGAAACTTCATCACCTGGTTCGACTTCGCGGCGTACGGGTTCCTCGCCGTACTCCTGGGGCAGATCTTCTTCCCCTCCGAAAACCCCGCCACCAGTCTGCTGGCGACCTTCGCCGCATTCGGGGTCGCCTTCCTGATGAATCCGATCGGCGGATTCGTCTTCGGCCGTCTCGGCGACAAGGTGGGCCGCAAGAAGATCCTGGCCACCGTCATCATTTTGATGTCGATGTCGACCTTCGCGGTCGGCCTGCTGCCCGGCTACGCCTCCATCGGCATCGCCGCGCCCGTCCTACTGGTGGCTCTGCGCATCCTGCAGGGCTTCGCCGCCGGTGGCGAACCCGGCGGTGCCGCCACGTTCCTGGTCGAGTCCGCCGCGCGGGGACGACGGGCACGCACGGTGAGCTTCTGGCACTGCTCGAGCTACCTCGCCAACGCCGCCGCCTCGATCCTCGTCCTGAGCTTGAACGCGGCCCTGAGCGACGACGCCATGTTCGCCTGGGGCTGGCGGATACCGTTCCTGATCGCCGGTCCGCTCGGACTGGTGGGCCTCTACATCCGGCTCAAGCTCAGCGACACAGCGGAATTCGAGCGCTTGCAGGCTTCCGGCGAGGTGAGTGAGTCACCCATCAAGGACGCCCTCGCCACCAGCCGGCGCCAGATCGTGCAAGTCGTCGGCTGCATCGCCTTCCAGGCCGCCGCCTTCTATTTCATCTTCGTCTACATGGAGACCTACCTGCAGGCCGAGGTCGGATTCTCGTTCGGCATGGCGTCCGCGTCGACGGTCACCTGCCTGGTGTCGGCCGCGGTGTCGATCTTCGTCTTCGCCCGCTTCTCGGACCACTTCGGCCGCAAGCCGGTCATCATCCTCGGCGCGGTGTCGAGCACACTGATCGTCTTCCCCGCCTTCGTGGCGTTCTCCACCGGCAACATCGCCGCCATCATGGTCGCCCACGCCGCCATGGGCGTGTGCCTGGCCATGTTCATGTCGGCCTCCGGCGCCGCGATGGTGGAGATCTTCCCCTCGAGAGTGCGCTACGCCGGCTTCTCCATCGGCTTCAACATCTCCGTCGCACTCTTCGGTGGCACCGCACCGTACTTTGCGACCTGGCTGATCTCCGCCACCGGAAGCCCGGTGTCCCCCTCGGTGATCCTGATCGTCACCGGGGTCACCGCGATCGTCGCCGCCGCCACCCTCCACGAAACCGCCGGACGCAAGACCGACGCCGTCATCGCCGCCCGTCCGGCTCAGTACGACCCGGTCCGGGTCGGCGAATGAGAACCCCGCCACCCGAACCCTTGACAAGCACCGCGCGCCACAGTTAAATTTCTATCGTTCACTTGTCGACAATCGTCAATCTACGACGGTCGAGGAGACGAGCGGGATCCGGGCCATCGACTCGGAGAATCCACGGCCCTCAAGTAGCCGACCAACCACGACACAAGGACACGAACATGACCAAGAAGCTGGGTGGCATCCTCGCTGCCGTTTCCACTCCCTTCGCCGCCGACGGCTCCGTCGACGAAGGCGCACTGCGCAACCACGTCGACTTTCTGATCGACAACGGTCTGCACGGTCTCGTTCCCGGTGGCAGCACCGGCGAGTTCGCGGCACTGTCCCTCGACGAGCGCAAGCTCGTCAACAAAGTCGTCATCGACCAGGCCGCAGGCCGGGTGCCCGTCGCCCCGCAGACCGGCTCGACCCGCACCGCGGACGCGATCGAACTGTCCAAGCACGCCGCCGACGCCGGAGCGGACGCGGTCCTGCTGGTCCAGCCGTTCTACGAGGCGCCCACCCGCCACGAGGTGATCGAGTACTTCGCCACCGTCGGCGAGGCCGCGAACATCCCGGTCATCGCGTACAACCTGCCCGGTGTCACCGGAATGAACCTCGACCGCCCGTTCTACCGCGAGCTGCTCGAGCGCACCGACGCCGTGAAGTACATCAAGGACACCTCCGGCTCGATCGAGCAGGCCTTCGACCTCATCTTCAACCTCGGTGACGCCATCGACACGTTCGTCGGTTGGGACACCATCGTGCTGCCCGCCTTCTCCGCTGGTGCCGCCGGATCCATCTGGGGTGCACCGAACTTCGCGCCCAAGGAGACCGTGGCGATCTACGAGCTGGCCAAGGCCGGCAAGTACACCGAGGCCCTCGAGATCTTCAAGCGTCTGTGGAACGTCCTCGACTTCCTGGGCAAGGAAGGCTACGCCGTGGCCACCAAGGCCGCCGCACAGGCCGTGGGTGTCGACCTCGGTGTGCCGCGCGCACCCTACGGCGAACTGCCCGCGGAGAAGAAGGAAGAGCTCACCAAGCTGATCGCCGAGACCGGACTGAACTACGGCAAGTAGACCGACCCCTCACCGACTGTCGGCGATGTCGGCCCACCGCGGCCGGCATCGCCGACCCGAATCGCACGCGTTTCGAAAGGAGCGACCCTTCCCATGACACGCGCGCAGAGGCCGGTGGCAAACGTCTCAGTCACCGATCCCGTCTCGTACCTGATGCCCTGCATCGCCGACGCCCGCGCCCGAGAGATCCTCGCGCGGCGGTGGCGGTGCAGGATCAGGCTCACCGCCACCCCGACACCGATGCATCTGCTGCCGAACTTCTCCGAACGCCTGGGCCGTGAGGTCTGGATCAAGCGGGACGATCTGACCGGGTTCGCGGCCGGCGGCAACAAGTCCCGGAAGCTGGAGCTGATTCTCGCCGATGCGATGAACGCCCGCGCGACCAGCCTGGTCACCGTCGGGGCGCAGCAGTCCAACCATGCCCGCACCGTGGCGGCGGCCGCGACCGCGGCGGGCATCGACGCCCACCTGATCCTGGGTGGCCGTGCCCCGCACCGCCCCAGCGGCAACCTACTCCTCGACGACTTGTTCGGCGCCGAAACCCATTTCGTCGACGACCTCGACTGGACTTCGATGAGTGCGCACGCCCGGCAGCTGTGTGCCCGGCTGCGGGATCAGGGCAACCGCAGCAAACGCCCGTACCTCGTTCCCGCCGGCGGCAGCACCAGCTCGGGAGTACTGGCCTACGCCGCTGCCTTCCTCGAGATCCACCACCAACTCGATCTCGTCGACCGCACCGAAGCCACCATCGTCCACGCCTCCTCGACCGGCGGCACCCAGGCCGGGCTCGAACTCGGTGCCGCACTGCTCGGCGCCCCGGCGAACATCGTCGGCGTCGACGTCGCGCAGATCCACTCCGACCTCGGCGGACGGGTCCGGGACCTGGTGGCCGCCACCGCGGAGCTCGGATTCGACCCGCCCGCAGTGACCCCGACCGTGTTCGACGAGTACCTCGGTCCGGGATACGCACTTGCCTCGGACCGGTCGCAGGCGGCGATGACCGAACTGGCCCGTGACGAGGGCATCGTGACCGACCCGGTGTACACGGCGAAGGCCGTCGCCGCACTGTCCGACCCCCGCCTGACCGGGCCCATCGTGTTCCTGCACACCGGTGGTGTGCCGGCGATGTTCGCCGACGACGCCGCGGCCGCATACCCGGCTGTGCAACGCTCGAAGGGAAGGCCGCTCGCCGCGGCACAGAACAATTACTGACACTGCTTCGATGAACGCCATCGAAGCGCATCGGATCGGAGGAAGTCGTGCGGTGGAGCCGAGTCGTCAACGTGGTCAAGTGTCACGTGGGTGGAGAAATCAACAACGTCGTGACCGGCGGGATCGGTGACGTTCCCGGCGCCACCGTGTTCGAGAAGATGAAGCACTTCCGGGACAATCAGGACGACCTGCGGCAATTGCTGTTGCACGAACCCCGCGGTGCGGTCACCCACTGCGTCAACTACATCGTCCCGGCCACCGATCCGCAGGCCCAGCTCGGCTACGTCATCGCCGAGTCGACCGAGTATCCGGCCATGTCGGGCAGCAACACGATGTGTGTCGCGACGGCACTGCTCGAGACCGGGATGATCCCCATGGTCGAACCCGTCACCGACATCGTCCTCGAGGCGCCCGCCGGGCTCATCCGCATCCGGTGCACCTGCGAGAACGGCAAGGTCACCGGCGTCGAGTTCGAAAACCAGCCCGCCTTCGCCTATGCGGTCGAGGTACCGCTCGAACTCGACGGATACGGCACCCTCACCGTCGACGTCGCCTGGGGCGGCATGGCGTACGTGCTCGCCGACGCCGAGGCCCTCGGCCTGAAGTTGGTTCCCGACGAGGCCCGCGACCTGTGCGAACTCGGACAGAGGCTGAAAACCGCAGCAGCGGAGCAAATTCCGGCCCAGCACCCCACCAACCCGGAGTTCGCCGGCATCACCCAGACCGAATTCGTCGGCCCGCTGTCCCGCCACGAGGGCGTCCTGACCGCGCGTAACGCGGTCGTGGTCTCACCGGGGCGGCTGGATCGCTCGCCCTGCGGCACCGGCACGTCCGCACGTCTTGCGGTCCTGAAAGCGAAAGGCCTGATCGAGGTGGGTGAGACCTTCGTCCACGAATCCGTGATCGGCAGCCGATTCACCAGCCGCATCGACCGGCTCACCAGTGTGGGCGACTACGAGGCGGTCGTACCCCGCGTCACCGGGCAGGCCTACATCACCGAACTCAGCCAGGTCGGCCTCGACCCCGCCGACCCCTTCCCCACCGGCTACACACTGTCCGACAACTGGCCGACCGGACACTGACCATGTGAGTGGGAAAGTGTGCCGGGACACGCTTTCCCACTCACATGGGATTCGGCCGTTTGACGTCCCGGCCGGCACGCGCTCTCCGGAGATGATGACCGATGCCCGCGCCCACGGGCGGTCTTCGGCCAGGAAGGGGTTCTCCTGCGCCATCCACTCCTCGATGAACGCGGGCGGATCGACCCCGCGCTCGACACATCTGCGGTAGGCGACCACCGGGTCGGTGGACACCCAGATCGTGGCGTCGAACCATCCGGCTAGGTCGCGGTGGGTTGCCCCTACTCCTTCGACGAAGACGACGTTCGCGGTATCCGGAATGTCGATGGAACCGGGCCGTCCGCGTGCCACCCACCCGGGTGGACGGAACGAGACAGGCGCCCCGCACTGCCGGAGAGGGCAGAGGATGCCGTCGGCAAGAAGATGGTGCCAACCGAAAAAGGAGTGGTGCCAGGCTATGTCATCGGTATGGACGATTACGCTGTCACCGGTCGCTGCAGCGAGTCGAGCGGCAACGGTGGACTTTCCCGACCCACTCCGGCCATCGATTCCGATGACGATCGGGCGGTTCGTGTTCATCTGTCGTGTTTCGCAGAGGCGGGCGAGCAGTTCGTCAGGAGTCGTCTCGACCCAATCGAGAACCGTGACTTCGTTGTCACTCGTCATTGCGGGGATCCTCCTCCAGGATGCCGAGGAGCGCACGCACAGATTCGGTCCCGAGCCCATCCACCTTTCGCCGCAGCGGCAAGGTATCGAGAAAGGCGCCGGCCTCGACGCTTGAGTCGATGCGGGGCACGACAACGGCGACACGGTCGCGATCGATACTCGGGCTTCTCGTGCGATGTCCGCCATGCGCACCGAGTCTCGCAGCGGCGATGTCGTTCTCGGATGCATCTGCTCTTCTTCACGACGCTGATGCGGTTCAGCACACTGTCGAGTGCTGAACCGCATCAGTGGTTCGGTCGGGCCGGGTCAGCCGGCCGCGATGGGTCGTTGCTCGTTGTGTGCCTCGTTGACCGGCTTGTGGTAGCGCGGCACCAGGCGCATCAGGGCGGGACCGCCGATCGCGATCAGCGCGAGGAGGATGGCCGGCAGCAGTGGCATCCATTCGATACCGAGGTTGTCGACGACGACGGTGATCGCGGCCGGCCCGACCAGCATGCCCACGTAGCCGATCGCGTTGACGAGACCGATGTTCCGTCCCGCATTCTCCGGATCGCGTCGCCCGGCCGCCGACAGCATGAGCGGTGCCATGCAGGCCAGGCCGAGACCGAGCAGCACGAAGCCGGTGAGTGCGAGCGGGGCCGAGCCGCCCAGCATCGCGAGGAGAGCACCGGCGGCGCCGATGACTCCGCTCGCGCCGACGATGAGGCGGGCACCGAAGTACTCGGCCAGCCTGTCGCCGAACAACCGGCCGACGAACTGCGCACCCGAGTAGAGCGTCACTGCCGTCGCCGCCAGCCCTGCCGTGGTGCCGACCGCACGGYGAACGAATTCCTGGCCCCAGTCCAGGACCGCGCCCTCGCTCAACATCGACCCGAGCAGGAGCACACCGAATCCGATCATCACGAGCAGCGTCGCCGTGGTGGCCGACCGCTTCCCCGGGTGGGCGGGGTCGGCTGCGCCCGGAATCTCGTCCTGCTCCGGGGGCAGCAACTCGTCGAGGGAGAGGAGCCACTTGCCGAAGACGAAACCGAGGACCGACAACACCACGCCGATCGAGATGTAGGCGACGGCCGGGCTGTCGGTGAAGTGCCGGGCCAGCGCGCTGCCGACGAGACCGAGAACGAAGCCACCCGCCGGGTAGGCGGCGTGGAACGCGGACATGATGGGTCGCCCGTAGTACCGCTCGACCTGCACGCCGTGGGTGTTGAACGCCGTGTCGAATGCGCCGCGGAGCAGTCCGATGAGCACGCCGATCGCCATCGCTCCGACCAGTCCGTCGAGGAACGCGAGGGGGATGTAACAGAGCGGGTAGATCACCATCGTGGGCATGGCCGTGTTTCGCGGGCCGTACCGATCGATGAACGGGCCGATGGCGAAGCACCCGACGGCTGCGCCGATGCCGATCGACAGCGCGAGGAGGCCGAACTGCGAGTCGCCGCCGTCGCCCTCCCATCCGAGGTGACTACGCAACGAAGTGGTGCTCGTCGACCACATCAACATCACGGCGCCCAACTGGAAGAAGCCGAAAAATGTTGCGATTCGCGCCTTTCGCACGCGTGTATGGTCGAGCACGGGAGCGGTGCCTGCTCCATGTGTTGCCATGATTTCGTCCTTGCCGTAGGTCTCGGACCGCCGCGGGCGCCTACGGGGGTAGGCATCCGTTCAGCGAGTAGCGAGCGCGTGAACTTTCGATCAACACCGACTGGATGGCCGGAATCTTGGTGAAAACACTACGAAGGTGACGCGCCGCACAACAGGTACAGACCGTGTACCTCCCGCGCGCAGACTGCACAGAGTGAGAAGGCAGCGCCGGCGATGTCATGGTCGCCTGCTCCGCACTCATGGTCGCCCGCTCCTCACTCATGGTCGCCCGCTCCTGCGCGCCGCGACCGACGACCCCTCGAGCAGATCCAGCCCCTTCACCGCGAGCAGCAGGCTCTGCCGGGTGGCGGCGTCGTCCAGGGATTTACCCAGGATCGCGGCAATGCGGTCGAGCCGGTTGTACAGCGTCCGGCGCTGGATGAAGAGTTTGTCCGCCGCTTCGGTCTTGCGGCCGTCGACGGCGAGGAAGGCCCGCAACGTGGGGAGCAGCGGGGTCGTGGACTGCGCATCCTTCGTGAGAAGTGGGCCGAGTTCGTCCTCGACGAAGCTGGCGAGTTCGGGACCCTGCGCCAACGTCACGAGCAGACGTTCGACACCGAGGTCGTCGAAATGCAGCATCGGTGAGGCGGGCAGGGAGCGCGACACCGCGGCCGCACTTTTTGCCTGCGTGACCGCGACCTGCAGCATCGAGGCGGGCACCGCGCGGCTCATGCCGCCCCCGTGCTCCATCTTCCCGAGCAGGCCCGCGAGGTCGGCGCGTGTTCGCCCGGATTCCGCCGCCACCGCCACGACGTAGTCGCCCATGTCGGCGTTGATCGCCCCGGTGTCGGGCTGGCGGCCCCCGCGCGGAGCGGACGACTCGTCGCGGCCGTCCTTGTTCGCGATGACGACGACGATGTGTCCCGACCCCAGCTGATATCCGAGTCTTCCTGCCTGGTCGACGAATTCGGCTCCGGAGAGGTCGCCGATCAGCAGTCGCGTGATCAGTGCCGTGCTCCGCTGGTCGTCCCGTGCTTCCCGGCTCCGGTCGGTCAGCAAGGAGATCGCGACGGACGCGGCGGCGCGCTCCGCTGCGAACGTGGCGGTGGAGCGTGCGGTCGCGGGCCGGTCGGTGAAGACGTGGATCCAGCCCCAGGGCTGGCCGCGCATCAGAACCGGCCTGCGAACGCATCCGTCGTCGTCGCTGTGGAGGCCGCGCGCGTGCTTGTCCCAGTCCTCGATGCCGGCCTCCTCGTCGAACTCGCCGACGTACGCCATCACGCGGTGCGCGATGTTCTCGAGCACCACCGTGCCGTCGGTGAGTTCGGCCAGCGTCTGCACGATCGACAGGTAGTCGGCGCCGTCGAGCAGCAGGTTCGAGAACGTGGACTCGACTTCCCGCTCGTAGGTGAGCGCCTGCAGGCGCTTGTCGGTCAGGATCTCGTGCACCTGCGCCGAGACACCGGCGAACGACACCTCGCGGGCGAGGGCGATGATCGGCAGGTCGCAGGCCTGCCCTTCGGCGACTACGGCATCCGGTACGCGGTCGAACATCCGTCCCGACTCCTCGATGACGAGAGCGGCGGCCCCGGCATGAGCGGCTGCGCGCACGAACACCTGCTGCAGGGCGCCCGTGTTGCCCATTCCGAGCCCGGCGGTCAGGAGTAATTCTCCGCCCCGGAGGAAGCGGGCGATATCCGAGATCTCGGATGAATGCACCCAGCGGACCTCACGGTCGAGGCTGCCCGATCCGGTCAGGACACGGGCTCCCGCGTCCTTGAGGAGATCGATTTCGAGGGCATCGGCGACGGTGAAGACCATGAACAATGGTACACAGAACGTGCATGAACCGACGCAAATAGTTCCCACAATGCAACTGTCGGAAACGGTGTGGCACCGCAATGCTGAATGACAACAGATCCAGCCCCTCGCTCATCCGAAGGAAGCACCCATGTCATTCGTTCTCAAGGCCGCCGTCGGCGAACCAGCGCAGCGGGCGAGCAACCCCGCCGTGGTCGACACCGTCGCCGCCGTCATCGCCGACGTCCGCGCGAACGGCGACGACGCCGTCCGGAAGTACTCCGAGAAGTTCGACGGCTGGTCCCCCGAGTCGTTCCGGTTGAGCGAGGACCAGGTGGCGGAGATCGTGAAGTCCGTGCCGGAGACCGTCCTCGACGACCTGCGGTTCGCGCAGCGCCAGATCCGCAACTTCGCTCAGGCGCAGCGGGACTCGATCCAGGACATCGAGGTCGAGACGCTGCCGGGCGTCTTCCTCGGCCACCGCAACGTCCCGATCGACGCCGCGGCCGCGTACGTGCCCGGCGGCCGCTACCCGCTGACCGCGTCCGCGCACATGACCGTGCTCACCGCGAAGGTCGCCGGCGTCGAACGCGTCGCCGCGACGACCCCGCCGAACGCGGGCGAGGCACCGCCGATCAGCGTCGCCGCCATGCACCTGGCCGGCGCCGACGAGATCTTCGTCCTCGGCGGCGTCCAGGCGATCGCCGCCCTGGCACTGGGCACCGACACCATCGACCCGGTCTCGATCCTGACCGGCCCCGGCAACGCCTTTGTGGCCGAGGCCAAGCGGCAACTGTTCGGTGAGGTCGGGATCGACCTGTTCGCCGGACCGACCGAGACGCTCATCGTCGCCGACGACCACGCCGACCCGTTCACCATCGCCGTCGACCTGCTGTCGCAGGCCGAGCACGGCCCCGACTCCCCGTGCGTGCTGATCACCACGTCCGAGGCGGTCGGCCGGGCCACCCTCGACCACATCGAGGCCTTGCTCCCGGGCCTGGTGACCAACGCCATCGCCGGTCCCGCGTGGCGCGATCACGGCCAGGTCCACATCGTCGACACCCTCGCCGAGGCCTACGCCCTCGCCGACGAGTTCGCGTCCGAGCACGTCCAGATCCTCACCGAGGACCCGCGCCAGGCCCTGACGTCCATGCGCAACTACGGCGCCCTGTTCCTCGGCGAAGGCACGTGTGTTCCCTATGGCGACAAGCTGATCGGCACCAACCACGTTCTCCCGACCCTCGGCGCCGCGAACTACACCGGCGGTCTGTGGGTGGGCAAGTTCCTCAAGACGCTCACCTACCAGGAGGTCCGCAACCTCGACACCAGCGCCCAGCTGGGTGAGATCTGCGGCCGGGTCTCGCGACTCGAGAAGTTCGAGGGCCACGCCCGGTCCGGCGACCTCCGGGCAGCCAAGTTCGGCAACGCCCCGCTGGCGTGGGGCGACATCCCGACGCGAGTGACCTCGGACCGATGACCCGTCTCGAGCACGATCTCCTCGGTGACCGGGAAGTTCCCTCCGACGCCTACTACGGCATCCACACCCTGCGGGCGACCGAGAACTTTCCGATCACCGGCATTCCCCTGTCCAGCCATCCCGACCTCGTGTCGGCGCTGGCAGCCGTCAAGCAGGCCGCGGCGCAGACCAACGCCGGACTCGGCCTGCTGCCGCGGCGCGAAGCGGACGCCATCGCCCGGGCCTGTGAAGAGATTCGGGCCGGCGCCCTCCGGGACCAGTTCGTCGTGGACGTCATTCAGGGCGGTGCCGGCACCTCCAGCAACATGAACGCCAACGAGGTGGTGGCCAACCGGGCGCTGGAACTGCTCGGCCACGCCCGCGGCAGCTACGAGCATCTGCATCCGCTCGAGCACGTGAACATGAGCCAGAGCACCAACGACGTCTACCCCACCGCGATCAAGGCCGGTCTGCAAACCGCCCTGACCAGGCTGCGGGCGTCGATGCACGAGTTGGCGGCGGCGTTCGCGGTGAAGTCGACCGAGTTCGCCGACGTCCTCAAGGTCGGGCGCACCCAATTGCAGGATGCGGTCCCGATGACCCTGGGGCAGGAGATCGCGACGTTCGCGCTGATGATCGACGAGGATTCGCAGCGGCTCGGGGAGGCGGCGACGCTCATCTCCGAGATCAACCTCGGCGGAACGGCGATCGGGACCGGTCTCAACGCGCATCACGAGTACGCGTGGCGGGTCCGCGAGCATCTCGCCGCGATCACCGGGATCGAGGTGACGACGGCGTCCGACCTGATCGAAGCCACCCAGGACGTCGGCGCGTTCGTCCAGCTGTCCGGGGTGCTCAAGCGCACCGCGGTGAAGCTGTCCAAGATCTGCAACGACCTTCGGCTGCTGTCGTCGGGGCCGCGCGCCGGATTCGGTGAGATCACGCTGCCGCCCGTCCAGGCCGGCTCGTCGATCATGCCAGGCAAGGTGAATCCGGTGATCCCGGAGGTCGTGAACCAGATCGCCTTCCGGGTGATCGGGAACGACCTGACCGTCACGATGGCCGCCGAGGGCGGGCAGCTACAGCTCAACGCGTTCGAGCCGATCATCGCGCACAGCCTGTTCGAGACGATCGAACTGCTCACCCGCGGATGCGCGGTACTCCGCGAGCGGTGTGTCGTGGGGATCGGCGCGAACATCGAGCACTTGAAGAACACCGTCGACGCGTCCATCGGCGTGGTCACGGCCCTCAACCCGCACATCGGGTACACGGCGGCCACCGCGATCGCCGCCGATGCACTGGCGACCGGTCGCACCGTGGCCGCGCTCGTGCTCGAGCGGGGACTGCTCAGTCGCGAGCAGCTCGACGACGTGCTGCGGCCGGAGAATCTCACTCGACCACTCGTGCCCTGACGACCGCGAGCAGCTCGTCCCCTGCCGGGATGAGCTGCTCGTGTGGGGTTGACATCCACGACGTCGTCGCTAACCTTTAGTTATACGTATAACCAACTTCGTCACACCACTCTCTACGACCGAGGAGCAGGACCCATGAGAGACGCATCCGTGGGGGAGCCCACAGGCCCGAGCAAACACAGCTACGACGTCGTCATCGTCGGCAGCGGAATGGGCGGTGGAACGCTCGCCTACGCGCTCGCGGACTCGGGAGTCGATGTGCTTCTGATCGAGCGCGGCGACTTCCTGCCGCAGGAAAAGCAGAACTGGAGCCCGCAGGAGGTCTTCGAAGGACACCGGTACGCGAACGCCGAGCAGTGGTACGACACCGAGGGCAGACCGTTCAGCCCCGGCACGTACTACTACGTCGGCGGGAACACCAAACTCTACGGCTCCTCGCTGGTGCGGTTCCGCCGGGAAGACTTCCAGTCGACGCAGCACGAGGCCGGCGAATCACCCGAGTGGCCCTTCTCGTACGACGATTTCGCGCCGTATTACGCACGCGCAGAACAGGTGTACCGGGTCCACGGTGACCACACCGACGACCCGACCCTGCCCCGCGACGAACCGTTCCCCTACCCGGCGATCGGACACGAACCGCCGGTGCAGGAGGCGGCCGACGCCCTGCGCCGCCTCGGATACACCCCGTCGAACATTCCGCTGGGCATCGACCTGCGCGAGGGCGGCGGTTGCATTCGATGTCGGACCTGCGACGGGTTCCCCTGTCGCGTGCTTGCCAAGTCCGATGCGGACGTGCGCTGCGTGCGTCCCGCCGTGGCCTCCGGCACGGTGGAACTGCTGACCAACGCCTACGCCGAACAGGTCCTGACCGACGACACCGGCATGCAGGCCACCGGAGTTCGGCTGCGGCACCGCGGGACCGAACTCGTCGTCGAGGCAGCCACCGTGGTGGTCTCCTGCGGCGCCGTCAACTCCGCGGCGGTGCTGCTGCGGTCGGCGAACCCCGCGCACCCGGGCGGTCTCGCCAACTCCTCCGGCATGGTCGGACGAAACTACATGGTGCACAACAACTCCATCATGGTCGGCATCAACCCGCTGAAGAAGAACACCGCCGAGTTCCAGAAGACGCTGTACCTCAACGACTTCTACACCCGCGGCACCGCCGAGCACCCCTATCCGCTCGGGCACGTGCAGCTGATCGGGAAACTGCAGGGCGAGATGATCAAGGGCCAACGTCCGCTGATCCCCAAGTGGGCGCTGAGCCAGGCGACGGCCCGCAGCATCGACTGGTGGCTGTTCACCGAGGACCTGCCCGATCCGGACAACCGCGTCACCCTCACCGCCGACGGCAACATCCAGATCGCGTGGACCCCCAACAACACGCGCGCCCACGAGGTGCTGGTCCGCGAGATGCGCAAGATCCTCCGCAAGATCGGGTACCCGTTCGTCTTCAGCGAGGGCACCGGCATCGAGGTCAACTCCCACCAGGCCGGCACCGTCCGCGCCGGAACCGACCCCGCGACCTCCGTACTCGACGCCGACTGCCGCGCCCACGACGTGCACAACCTCTACGTCGTCGACTCGTCCTTCTTCCCGTCCCTGCCCGTGATGAACCCCGCCCTGTCCATCGCGGCCAACGCCTTCCGCGTCGCCGAGGCGATCACCGCACAGCACCGCACGACCGCAGGCCGGACTTCCCCGGCCGAGCCCACGTCCGTCTGACACCGTCACCGACAGCTAGGAACCACCGATATGACAACACAGCAACTCACCGGCGGACAGATGGTCGTCGACTTCCTCATCCGCGAGGGAGTCGAGAAGGTCTTCGCGATCCCCGGCCACGGCAACACCGCACTCCTCGACGCGTTCGTCGACCGCGCCGACGAGATCGAACTCGTGCCGGCCATGCACGAACAGGGCGCCGCCCACATGGCCGACGGCTACTACCGGGCCTCCGGCAAGATCGCCGCGATCTGTACCTCCATCGGTCCGGGCGCGACCAACACCCTCACCGGGTTGGCGACCGCGTTCGCCGACTCGATGCCGATGCTCCTGATCACCGGCGCCGTGCACACCTACATGGAAAACCGGGGTGTACTGCAGGAGATCGACCGCCCGCACGGCAACAACTTTCCCCGCATGGTCGAACCGGTGGTCAAGCGCTGGTGGCAGCCCAGCCGCCTCGAACAGCTTACGGTGGCGCTCGCGCAGGCGTTCAACACCATGCACGAGGGCCGGCGCGGGCCCGTGCTCGTCGACATCCCGCAGGACCTGCAGGCCGAATACGGCGACTACACCCCCGACACCGGCACCCGCAGGCCCGCCACCCGCGCAACCGGCGACCCGGCCGTGATCGCCGAGGCCGCCCGCCTGCTCGCCGGCGCGAAACGTCCCGTCATCGTCGCCGGCGGCGGCGTCATCCACGCCGAGGCCGCCGCGGAGTTGATGGCCGTCGCCGAGCACCTCGGGGCACCGGTCACGCACTCGTTCCAGGGCAAGGGCGCCTTCCCCGCCGACCACGACCTCTACGCCTGGCCGTGCGGCGACATGGGTTCGATCCCGGGCAACGGCGTCACCCGCACCGCTGACGTGATCCTCGCCGTCGGCTGCCGGTTCAGCGACCGCATCACCTCCTCGTACCGCCCCGGCGTCACGTTCGACATCCCGAACACCAAACTGGTGCAGATCGACATCGACGGATTCGAGATCGGCCGCAACTACCCGGTCGAGGTGGGTGTCGTCGGCGACGCGAAAACCTCCCTGCAGTCCCTGCAGAACGCCCTCACCGACCTCGGGCCCGGCCGCGACTACCGCAGCACCGACTACTTCGCGGAACTGCAGGACCTCAAGGCCCAGTGGGACGAGCACCTGCGGCCGATGCGGACCACCGACTACCTGCCGATGACCAACTCGCGGGCGATGGTCGAGATCCGCAAGGCCCTTCCGCGCGAGGGCATCCTCGTCACCGACTCGTCCAACCCCGCGAACCAGGCGTTCAACGAGTTCCCGATCTACGGCCCGAAGACCAACATCGTGGCCGGCGGCTTCTCCGGCATCGGATTCGGTGTGCCCGCCGCGATCGGCGCGCAGATCGGCGCCCCGGACACCCCGGTCCTGGCGATGGTCGGCGACGGCAGCTTCCTCCAGACCGGCACCGAGATCGCGACCGCCGCGATGCTCGGAGTGCCGCTGGTGATCGTCGTGCTCAACAATGGCGGCTGGGAAGCGATCAAGGACCTCCAGATCAGCCTGTTCGGTGAAGAACGCGAAATCATCTCCGGGTGGAAGAACCTCGACGGGACACCGTATTTCGCCGACATCACCCGGTTCGCCCAGTCACTCGGCTGCAGCGCCGAGCGCGTCGAGGACCCGGAGAAGCTGGCCGACGCCATCGAGCGCGCGTTCGCGACGCCGGGCCCGGTGATCATCGAGGCGATGAGCGCGCACGAACTGCCGTGGACCGAGATGCACCCGACCGGCTGGTGGGACATCACCGTCCCCGCCTACCACGGCGAGGTCCGCGACGACTACGTCGCTCAGCGCGGATTCTGATCGGGGACCGGCATGGGAGAAATCAAACTCGGCCTGAACCTGGAGTTCGCCCGCTTCGAGAACGGGTCGTTCGACTGGGCCATGGACCAGGCCGCGGAGATCGGCTACAAGTACGTGGAGCCGATGGTCTACTGGGGCCGCGAGTTGCTGAGCACCGCCGGGTACTTCCACACCCGGTCGATGCTCGACGACCCACTGATCATGCGGGACGCCGCCGAATCCCGCGGGCTGAGCATCTCGTCGCTGTCCAGCCACGCCCCGCTGGCCAAGCCGGACGTGTCGGTCGACTACCTCAAGCAGTCGATCCGCTACGCCGCCGAGGTCGGGTCGCCGATGATCATGGTCGACGACGGGCCGCTGCCGACGTGGACCACCGAGGCGGAGAACTACACGCTGATGCGGTACACGCTGCAGGAGGCGGCGAAGGTGGCCGAACGGCGCGGCATCAAGATCGCGATCGAGACGCACGGCGAGTACACCGCCACCCCGGAGCGGCTCGAGAAGATCATGAACCTGATCGACAGCCCCGCGCTGACGATCAACCTCGACACCGGCAACAGCTACCTCAGCGAGAACGACCCGCACGAGTGGCTCGAACAGATCATCGGGGACGTCACCCACCTGCACGCCAAGGACATCGGCGTCGACGACGCGAAACGGCTGCGCGGCAAAATCCGCGGCATGCTCGGCTGCGCCTGCGGCGACGGCGTCATCGACTGGGAACGGATCGTGAAAACCCTCCACGAGGCGGACCACGACATCGTCCTGTCCGTCGAATGCGGTGGCCTCGACGCCGCGAAGAAGAGCTACACCTATCTCACCGATCTGATCACCCGCATCCAGACCGGCTGACAACGGCGTCACCGGCCCCGCAGGTGATCCCACGACACGCTGGATCCTGAACCGACATTCGAGTCTCCGGCGCGTCGTGTCCACAGCGTGCCGCCCGACACCCCGTGTGCCGGGCGGCACGTTTCACCCCTACCAGCAGTGCGGATGGCGATAGCCGCGATCCGGGAAGAGCTTGTCATGAATACTCCTGCCCGCACCGAGGCACGTCATCGGGTGGTGATCGTCGGCTCCGGATTCGGCGGCCTGTTCGCCGCGAAGGCGTTGCGCCGGGCCGACGTCGACGTCCTCGTCGTCGACCGCACCAGCCACCACCTGTTCCAGCCGCTGCTGTACCAGGTGGCGACCGGGATCCTGTCCGAGGGCGAGATCGCGCCGGCGACGCGGATGGTGTTGAAGAAGCAGTCGAACGCCTCGGTGATGCTGGGGGACGTCACCGACATCGACCTGGCGGGGCGCAGCATCACCTTGACCCATCAGGGCAGGACGACCACCACCGAGTACGACAGTCTGATCGTCTCGGCCGGGGCCCGGCAGTCGTACTTCGGCAACGACCACTTCGCCGAGCACGCCCCCGGCATGAAGACCATCGACGACGCACTCGAACTCCGCGGCCGGATCCTGGGCGCGTTCGAACGTGCCGAACTGTCCACCGCCGCGGAGGAACGCGCCCGCCTCCTGACGTTCGTGGTGGTCGGCGCCGGGCCCACCGGAGTGGAAATGGCCGGGCAGATAGCCGAACTGGCCCACCGGACCCTTGTCGGCGCATACCGGAACATCGACACCCGCGACGCCCGGATCGTCCTGCTCGACGCCGCGTCCACGGTGTTGCCGCCGTTCGGCGACCGACTCGGATCGACCGCCGCCGAGGGTCTCGAGAAGATCGGCGTCGAGGTGCGGCTCGGGGCGGCCGTCACCGACGTCGACGCGGACGGGGTGACGATCAAGGACGGGCGAGGCGAGACCGTCCGCATCGAATCCGCGTGCAAGGTGTGGTCGGCGGGCGTGGAAGCCAGCCCGCTGGCCCGGCAGCTTGCCGAGCAGTCGGGGGCCGAACTCGACCGCGCCGGGCGGATCGCCGTCCGCGAGGACCTGACGGTGCCGGGGCACCGGGAGGTGTTCGTGATCGGCGACATGATGGCCCGCGACCGCCTCCCCGGGGTGGCGCAGGTCGCGATCCAGGGTGGCCGGTACGCGGCGCAGCAGATCGCAGCAGATGCCCGCCCGCGCGCGTCCGCACCCGACCGGCTTCCGTTCCGGTACAGGGACAAGGGGTCGATGGCGACGATCTCGAGATTCAACGCCGTCGTGAAGGTCGGGGGCGTCGAACTCGCGGGACTCCTCGCCTGGATCCTGTGGCTGGCCGTCCACGTCGTCTACGTCGTCGGGTTCCGAAGCCGTCTGTCCACGCTCATGTCGTGGACGTGGACATTCCTCGGCTCGTGGCGGGGACAGCTGACGGTCACCGATCAACAAGTGTTGGCACGCAACGTCCTGGGCAAAATCGTTCTCCTCGACCGGTGCGAGGGATGTTCACCCATCAGGGCCGTACAGACAATTAGCAGTGAGCATGCTAACTTGCTAACATCCCGTAAGAGAAGGAGCTCCTCATGACCACTCCGACGTCCGGCACAAAAGCGACCGACACGAAGGTCTCCGGTGGAAATCCCTCCCGCGCAACAGATGCCGGGAAGGGTAAGGATCAGAACGCGTTCGCAAGCATCGGGTCGAAGGTCGTCGACACGACCAAGAAGGCAGGGAACCGGTCGCTCGACGTCTACGAAAAGGCTCTCGACAGTAGCCTCGAATACCACTCGGCAATCGCGGCGGTCACCAACGTCGAGTGGGTTTCGACGATTGCGGATGCGCACGCGAAGCTGGCCCGCGAGATCAGCGCGGCGACAACCGCAGCGGCTCGAGAATTGCTGAAGTAGCTGATAGGGCCCGCGGTAGCACGGTAGTACGGTCACCGTGGGTCCTGACCGCCGCCTCCCGAGCGAGAGCCCTCCGCGAGAACTTCATTCCGTCTCCCGCCCATAGGCGACGCAGACGTCTGCGCTTATCCGCGCTTACGCTCGGACCTCGTCACCTTGCGGAACGTCTCGTACATCTCCACGAGGGCCTTGCGCCGGGCATTGGTGAGGTCGCCGTCCTGCCCTATCGCCCGAACTACGCTCGAAGACTCCTCCGGACGCGCTCGGACCTGCCCGAGCAAAACATCAGCCGA
The DNA here is from genome assembly GCF_056402215.1 of Rhodococcus sp. P4_B6. Taxonomy (NCBI): domain Bacteria; kingdom Bacillati; phylum Actinomycetota; class Actinomycetes; order Mycobacteriales; family Nocardiaceae; genus Rhodococcus; species Rhodococcus sp. P4_B6. The sequence goes on from NZ_JBFUHV010000064.1 coordinate 35,467, forward strand.
GGTCTGCAGGTGCTCCGCGGTGGCGTCGAGAACTCGCTCACTCGGCTCCCGGAGATTGCGTTCGATCTGCGAAAGGTAGGGGTTCGAGATCCCCACCATCGCGGCGAACTGCCGCATCGGAAGCTTGGCAAGTTCCCGCTGCTGCCTGATCAACTCACCTAACGTCGGTGACGGCTTCTTGTCTTCGGCCACCCTGCCAGGATAGACAGCGGGTAACGCTACCCTCCGACCCGCACGTCCAAGATGCTTCGGCCCGCGACTTCGCCACGTCGGCGGAGGGAAATGGAGAATGTCAACCCAGCGTGGCGGCCGATTGTTGCCGTCGATGCAGCGCCTTTCCCGTCTTCTTCAGGATGGTGAGGAGCTCACCCGCCAGAGCGACATGGCCGGCGCTGGCAGGCAGGGCCACGAAGATCTCCCGCGCAAGCGCCGGCTTCAACCGGCGGGCGCGAGTTCCGCGGCCGGGAACCAGGGCGAGCTCGGGAACGAATGCGACGGCGACACCGGAGGTGGCGAGAGCCTGTGCGACATCGTAGGACTCGGTCTGGAACGGCGCCCAAGGCACGAACCCGGAGTCTGCGGCTGCCGAGTTCAATTGTGTACGTGCGGGTCTGCCGGTGATGCTGCACGCCCAGGCGTCCTTCTCGAAGGCCTTCAACTCCACCGCCTGAGAGGCCGGACCTTGCGCCTGAGGGTGATCGTCGGGGAGGACGACCCGAAGCGGATCGGTGAGAAGGTGCTCGAATCGAACTCCTTCGACTGCACTCGGGGTGCCGCTGTACGAGGCGGTGATCGCCATATCCAGCTCACCGCTGGTGATCAGTTCGATGCCTCCGTCGGTGGGCACGTCGACGACCGACAACTGTGCTTCGGGGTGTCGGTATCGCAGCGCGGTCAGTCCGTCCGGAAGCAACGCAACCGCCGCCGAGGGAAACGCGCCGAGACGGAGTCTGTTGGCGTGAGCGCCGAGGTAGTCCGCGACGGTTTCCTCCGCTCGGGACAGTTCGGCAGAGACGCGTTCGCTGTGCTCGGCCAGCAGGCTTCCGAGAGGGGTCAGCTTGGCACCTCGCGCGCCCCGTTCGACCAGCAGTGCGCCGAGGTCGCGTTCAAGCTTGGCGAGCTGCTGTGACACTGCGGGGGAAGTGATTCCGAGTGTTTCTGCTGCGCGTGCGAGGCTGCCCCCCTGCTTGACGGCCAGCAGGAGGGCCAACTGCGACGAGGTGAGGTTCATTAAGCAAACCTTAGCGCTGCAGCAGCTAGATCGCCATTCTGCTTATTCAATTTCGGCGAGACGATGGACGGTATCGAAACCCGCAGAAGGAGTATGCCCTGATGGCCAGTTCACCTCGCGCAACTCGCGCCGCCGACTCCCGCGCCTGGAAGTCAGGTGTCCTCCAGTGACGACCTCCGTTCGATTCGACGTCCGTAGCAACGTCGCCTGGATCACCCTCGATGGCGTGGACACCCGCAACTCCCTCGATCGGAACAGCGCGCAAGCCCTGGTCGACGCTTGCGATGCCGTCGACGTTGACCCATCGGTGGGTGCTGTGGTGATCACCGGAGCCGGAAGCGCCTTCTGCTCGGGAGCCGACCGAACCGCACTCGGGAATCTTGCAAGTGCACAGCCGCACGAGGCGTACGAGGCGCTCGACTCCCTCTACCGTGCGTTCCGCCGATTCGGTGAGGTGACTGTTCCGTCGATTGCCGCGATCAATGGTGCCGCGGTGGGAGCCGGACTCAATTTGGCGCTGTCGGCGGATGTGCGTCTTGCGGCCGAGGACGCGCTGCTGGTGCCGGGCTTCGCGGAGAACGGAATTCATCCTGGCGGTGGGCATTTCCACCTTCTCGAGCGGGCAGCCGGTCGCCAGGCCGCCGCCGCGCTAGGCGTGTTCGGGCACCGCTTGACCGGGGCGAGTGCCGCTGACACCGGACTGGTGTGGGACGCGGTTCCGGTGGCCGATCTCGAAGAGGCGGCCCAGCGCCTCGCCGAACCGGTCGCCCGAGATCCTGAACTCGCTCGGGCCTTGGCGAACAGCCTGCGGTTGACGACCACACCACCGTGCGCATGGCAGGCGGCAATCGAGGTCGAACGCGCCCGGCAGATGTGGTCGCTGTCGCGCCCCCGCTGACGGGCCCAAAGACACAGGAAGGACCGTGATGATCGACAATCTCCCACACCTTTTCCTCGATCGCGCATCCATCCGCCCCGACCTGATGGTCGGTGTGCTCGACAATCAGATCTCGTTGCGAGTCGCTCTCGAACTTGCCGCCGGTGGGGCAGCCGACTTGTGTGCCCGGAACCTGTCCGCAGACAACCGCGTCGCAATCGTGGCAGAAAACTCGACGGATTACGTTCTGGCCTGGCTGAGTTGCTTGTTGGCAGGCGTGCCTGTCGCGCTGGTGGATCCGACCTACCCTCGGGAGCCCCTGGCGTGCATGCTCGACGTCCTCGACCCCACGGTGGTGATCACTGACCGCCCCGCAGCCCCATCGTTCGCTGGAACTCGCAACGCGATCACCATCAGCGCCTTCCGTAATGCCCCTCGGCTCGATCCCAGCCACGCCCCCGGCACCAACTCCGGTCGGTACTCGACGGCATCGCTCATGCACCCGGCCCGGCACACGCCGCGTATCCCGAAGTTCTGCGCCCTATCGCACGAGTACTTTCTCCGACTGGGACGGGCGGTCGCGGAGGCGATGACACTCACCGACCGCGATCGATCACTCACTCCGCTGCCCCTCTCACGAATCAACTCCCTCGGGTACGGGCTCGTCGGCGCACTGACCGCGGGCGCGGACGCCTTGCTCGCCCGCACCTTTGCGGCCGACACCTTCTGGTCCGAGGCCATCGACCACGGGATCACCGCGCTGACACTGGACGCACCACTGGCGCACAATCTCGCGCGCACCGCCACCGAGAAGGACTCGGCCGGGCACCGCGTGCGAACCATGTTCCCGGCCGATCGTGCGTTGATGCAGCAGTTCGGGGTGGTCCGGGCGGTTTCCGGATACGGTTCGCCCGAGGCCGCCGGAGCGAGTCACCTGCGCACGTGGTCCATCGACGACGACATCCCCACCGACGCCCATCGCCACGGCGGGCCTGGGCGAGAGGACATCGAATGGAAGTTGACGGACTCGGGTGAGATCCTGATCCGCGAATCCGCCCGTTGCACGTTGTTCACCGGATACTTCACCTTTCCCGGCGTGACCTCGACACTCGACCAGAACGGCTGGTTCCACACCGGGGATCACGGGCGGCTCGACGTCGACGGCGGTCTGGTCGCCGTCGACCCTTCACCTGCATGAAAAGCTTCTGCGTTCCGCCTCAACCGCCCCCAGTCTGCTATTTCGAGTAGCAGCCAACATCTGAAGGAACCGAGATGTCCACATCTCTGCACAGTCTCACCGATCACGAGCTCGACGCCGAGCTCACCCGGAGCCGCGCCGAGTACGACACATTGAAGGCGCGCGGGCTGGCCCTCGACATCACCCGGGGCAAGCCCGCCCCGGAACAGCTCGACCTCTCAGCCGCGATGCTTTCCCTGCCCGGTGACAACGACTACGTGATCGATGGAATCGACTGCCGCAACTACGGTGAACTCCCCGGCCTCCCGTCGCTGCGCGCACTGTTCGGCGAGGTTCTCAATCTCGCCCCGGAAAGTTTGATCGCCGGTGGCACGTCCAGCCTGGAGACGATGTACGACGTGCTCTCGTTTGCATGGATTCACGGGGCATGTGACGACGGCGCCCCATGGTCTTCCGCTCCGGTAAAGTTCTTGTGCCCCGTACCCGGTTACGATCGGCATTTCGCCATCACCGAGTCCTTCGGTATCGAGCTGATTGCGGTCCCCCTGGTCTCCGACGGTCCTGATGTCGACGCGATCCGGGAGTTGGTTGCCGGGGACCCGCAGATCAAGGGTATATGGTGTGTCCCAATGTTTTCCAATCCGAGTGGGGTGACCTATTCCGAGCAGGTCACTCGCGACCTGCTGAGCATGCAGAYCGCCGCACCGGACTTCCGCATCTTCTGGGACAACGCCTATGCGGTGCACGCCCTGGTCGGCGACGCCCCGGAGGTTCTCGATGTACTGGCCATCGCCGCACAGATGGGCAATCCTGAGCGGCCGTTCGTCTTCGCGTCGACGTCGAAGATGACAATCGCCGGTGGCGGGGTGAGTTTCTTCGCCGGTTCCGGCGAGAACGTTGCGTGGTATCTGGGCCACCTCTCGCAGAAGCGGGTCGGACAGGACAAGGTCAACCAACTTCGGCATGTCCGGTTCTTCGTCGACGTGAACGGTGTTCGTACGCACATGCGCAAGCACCAACAAATTCTCGCCCCGAAGTTCGAACTCGTCACCACAATTCTTCGCCGCGAGGTCGGCGATTCCGGCATCGCATCGTGGACGGATCCGCGCGGAGGCTACTTCGTCAACCTCGAGGTGCTGCCCGGCACGGCCAAGCGGGTGGTGGCGCTGGCGAAGGATGCCGGTATCGCTCTGACACCGGCCGGTTCGGCATTCCCGTCCGGCAATGATCCTCGGGACAGCCACATCCGGTTGGCACCGAGTTTGCCGTCCGAGCCCGAGTTGCAGTTTGCGATCAATGGCCTGTGCACCTGCATCCGGTTGGCGGCCGCCGAGATCGTCCACCGCGATCGCGCCGCCGATGTCCATCGCTCGTCGGTGTCGGTGTAGCCGAGACCGACTCCTTCGCAGAGGATCCCGAATGCACCGAATCTCATGGAGGATGCGGCGGGCCACCCCCGCCATGGGACTGCTGGTGGTCTTGATCGTCACCGGTGACCTCATGCATCAGGGAATGCAGCTCCTACGCAGCTGGTGACCATTCCGGTCCAAAACCATACGCGCCGGCCTCTTCGAGAGGCCGGTGTCGACTGCGCACGGATTCTCCCAGCCGCTCCGGCACCCACATGGCGGGTTGCGGAGCAATGCACTTCGAAGCATTAAGCAGAGTTAATGCTCTGCAATCGAGAACGTCGTTCCGTTGACGAGTTGTTGACCGGATCATTGTGCATACGAAGCCAGGACGAATCAGTGCCGGGCGGACCCACCATCAAGTGCCACAGGAGATGTCAGGTGAATCTCGAAGGACTCGAACACGACCGTCAGCTCGAGGTCAGTGCTGAACTCGGTGCCCTGGCGTCCGCACCGAGCGATTACCAGGATTACGTCGATGCGCTCTTCCGTCACGAGCCCCGCGACGATCTCGCCGAATGGACCGACACTGCACTCGCCGGCCGCGCTTATGAGTATCTCCGCTTTGCTCGGCTCCGGGCCGAGGGGGTCGCACTGGTGCAGTGCGAAGTCGAGGCGGGAACAAGCCACGCGCACATCCTGATGGTCAACACCGACCTTCCCTTCCTCGTCGACTCGGTGGCAATGACCGTTCGACGACACGGCAGCGTTTCCGCTCTCCGGCACGTCACGCTGGCAGTGCGCCGCGACACCGACGGCGTGCTCGCCCTGGACGGTATAACCCGGCCCCGCCAGGACGATCGGTACGACAACGATCCCCTGGTCGAGTCCTGGATGGAGATCACGTTCCAGCCGTCCGGAGGAAGCGAAACCAACTCCGGCGAATTCACTGCGATGATCGAGAACGCGATTCGCAGCACCCTCGCCGACGTCGCGGTCGCGGTGACCGATCAGACCGACATGGAAGGTGTCGCCCGCCAGGCAGCACTGTCCTTGAAGTCCGATGCGACCGAGAACCAACTCGACAGCGCCTACGAGGCAAGCGAGCTGCTGCACTGGATGTGCGCCGAGAACTTCACGTTCCTCGGCTACTGCTCCTACCGCCTGGTGAAGGCGACGGAGTCGGGAACGGCTACCCTCGAACCACTTCCGGAGACCGGACTGGGAATCCTTCGACCCCATCACCACGAGCACCGCCACCACACCCTCGATCCGCTGACCACGACTCGCGCGTTCGGCCCGGATGTGTTGATGGTGTCGGCGGCCGGCACCCGCAGCACGGTGCGGCGCGACGCCCCGTTGGACTACGTGGGAATCAAGATCGTCGATTCCGACGGGATCACGGTCGGCGAGCACCGCTTCCTCGGTCTGTTCGAAAACACCCTCGACACGTCGGATATGCGGACGATCCCGGTCGTCAACCGAACTGCCGGACGTACTCTGTCGATGCTCGAGCGCGATCCGCGCTCCCGAGAAGGCCTCGAGCTGCTCGACATTCTCCAGGACTACCCGCGGCGGGAGATTCTGCAGAGCACCGCCGAAGAGCTTGCTCCGACGGTTCTCGCGGTGCTGCATCTGCAACGGCATCCTCGCGTGCGAGCGTTCATCCGCCAGGACACCTACGGCCGGGCCATCTCGATTCTGCTGTATGTCCCCCAGGACCGGTTCTCACCTGCCGTTCGACGGGCAGTGGTGGTGGCGGTCTCGCAGTTCCTGGGCGGCGCCGCGGTCGATCACAACACCCGAATCGGGGAAACCGCGCTGGTGCGTGTTCACGTCACCGCCTGGCCGAACACCGGGGACGAGCGCATCGATGTCGCGGAGTTGTCGCGCGTGGTGGTGGAAGCCGCCCGGTCGTGGACCGAGAAGCTCGACGATCTCCTCTCCGAGGCGTCGACATCGGTTCACGACGACTTCATCCCCGTGGCAGTGCCCCTGAGTTATCAGGAGCGGTTCTCTCCCGCCCAAGCAGTCGCCCACTTGTCGGCGCTCTCCGAACTGACGCAGGATCCGCACCGGCGGCTGCAGCTGACGATCACCCCACCCGAGAACGCAACCTCGGACCTGATCTCGGCCATCGCGGTCACCACCGAGCCGATGGTCCTCGCTTCGGCACTGCCGATCTTCGGGCATCTGGGATACGAACTCGCAGCGGAACATCCACACACGCTGACCAGTACCGACGGGCGACTCGCCTACGTGTACGAGTTCATCCTCCGCTCGCGCTATCGCCAGCACCGCCTGGACGCGCCCACAGCGGCGCGGACCGCCGAGGCGTTCGAGGCGAGCTACAGCGGGCACACCGATCCGGATGCACTGCAGGCGCTGGTCACCACCGCTGACATGGAGTGGCGGCAGGTCCTGGTCCTGCGCGCCTATGCCGGGTATCTGCGGCAGAGCGGTTGGACCTTTTCCTCGGAGTTCGTCAATTCCGTGATCGCCGGTCACCCGAAGATCGCCGCTGCCCTGTGGACGCTGTTTCGCGCGCGGTTCGATCCCGCGCTTGCTGACGGCGAACGCGACCACAACGAACTGGTCGCGGAGATCGAAGGCGCCATCGACGAGGTTCAGGGAATCGAACCCGACCTGATCCTTCGAACCTTGCTCGACACCGTGCTCGCCACCGTGCGAACGAACGCGTTCCGGCGACTGTTCGCGCACACCGACGGACCGGTCGACACGATCTTGGGCTTCAAGCTCGATCCCCGCACGATTCGTGGCCTTCCCACCCCGGTACCGCAACTGGAGACGTGGGTGTTCGCCCGCAATGTCATGGGCACCCACCTGCGATTCGGGCACATTGCGCGCGGCGGCATCCGGTGGACCGACCGGGTCGAGGATTTCCGCACCGAGGTGCTCGGTCTGGTGCGTGCGCAGATGGTGAAGAACGCGGTCATCGTCCCCACCGGAGCCAAGGGCGCCTTCCTTCCGCGGCTGCTGCACACCGGGACCGACCGAGCCCGGCAACTCGAGATCGCACGCACCGCGTACAGCACGTTCGTCGAGGGACTGCTCGACCTGATCGACAACTTCACCAAGGACGAGTCCGGCACCTACCGCCTCGACCCGGCACCGCAGACGGTGCGGCACGACGGTGACGACACCTACCTGGTCCTCGCCGCCGACAAGGGCACCGCACAGTTCTCCGACGTCGCCAACGCAATCGCCACCGGCCGCGGGTACTGGCTCGGGGACGCCTTCGCCTCGGGTGGATCCAACGGATACGACCACAAGCAGATGGGTATCACCGCGCGCGGCGCCTGGGAATCTGTGCGCCAGCACCTGTTCGAGGTCGGCATCGACTCCGACACCGACCCGGTCACCGCGGTCGGAATCGGGGACATGAGCGGAGATGTCTTCGGGAACGGACTGCTGCGGTCCCGTTCGGTGCGGTTGGTCGCCGCCTTCGACCACCGGCACATTTTCCTCGATCCCCAGCCCGAGGCWGGCGCGGCGTTCGAAGAACGGCAACGACTCTACGACCAGCCCGGCTCCTCCTGGGCCGACTACCGCCCCGGCCTCATCAGCTCCGGCGGCGGCGTCTTCCCTCGCTCGGCAAAGCGTGTCACGCTCGCCCCGCAGGCCCGAGTCGCACTGAGACTGGACGAGGAACGGGCACAGTACACACCGAATGAGTTGGTGCAGGCGATCCTGGCGGCACCGGTCGATCTGCTGTTCAACGGCGGGATCGGCACCTACGTGCGCGCGAGTTCGGAAACCGACTCCGAGGTCGGCGACAGCGCAAACGACGCCGTCCGCATCACCGGGTGTGAGGTACGTGCCCGGGTGATCGGTGAAGGCGGAAACCTCGGGCTCACCCCGCTCGGGCGGCGCGAGGCGGCGCTGCACGGGGTTCGGTTGAACACCGATGCGATCGACAACGTCGCCGGTGTGGATACCTCCGATCACGAGGTCAACATCAAGATCGCGCTCGACGATGCCGTCGCCGGCGGCGTCCTGGACCAGGACAAACGCAACGTTCTGCTGCAGTCGCTGACCGACGACATCGCCGACCGCGTTCTCGACCACAATCGCGCACAGAACACCATGCTGTCGGTGGCCCGTGCCGAGGCCGCGGAGATGGCGCCGGTGCATCGCCGGATGCTGACGGGACTCGAACGGAAGGGTTTGCTGTCCCGGGAGGTGGAGTCGCTTCCGAGTGACGCCGAGCTCGAACAGCGCATCACCCAGGGCGGGGTGTTGACCTCTCCCGAACTCGGCACCCTGCTGGCCTACGTGAAGTTGGAGATGAAATCTGCGGTCCTGGCGTCCGGGATCACCTCGGAGTCGTGGGCCGAGCATTTCCGCACCGAGTACTTCCCCGCCGATGTTGTCGCCGTGTGCGGTGATCGTCTGGGGGCGCACCCGTTGGCGAACGAGATCACCGCCACCGCGATCACCAATCGCCTTGTCGACGACAACGGCATCACCTTCGTCTTCCGGATGCAGGAGGAAACCGGGGCGTCGGTAAGTGCGATCATCCGGGCGTGGGAGGTCGTCCGCCGCGCGATCGGTCAGCGCGACTATCTGTCCAGCATTGCCGAGCTGGACCCGTCGGTCACGGCGGACACCCGCGTCCGGATGCAGCTGAGCCATCGACGACTTGTCGAGCGCTCGGTGCGCTGGCTCCTGGCGAGCCGGCGGCAGACCATCGATGTGACCGGTGAAACTGCCCGCCTCACTCCCCTCGTCGAGTCGCTGCGCTGCTCCCTGGCGGATTTCCTCGTCGGCGCCGACCGGGCCGCAGTCGATGCCAGGCATCAGCGGTACCTCGACGACCGGAACGTCCCCGGACCCCTCGCCCGCAGATCGGCGAGCCTGTTCCAGGAGTTCTCGCTGTTCCCGATCAGCGAAACCGCACTGCGCACCGGCACGGATCCGGAAGGAGCTGCGCGCACCTATTTCCAGGTCGCCGAGAGGTTCCGCCTCGATCGGCTTCTGCGCCGGGTGGCGGCCCTTCGTCGAGTCGACAACTGGGACGCGATGTCCCGGGCCGCGCTGCGCGATGATCTCTACTTCGCGGTCAGCGACGCGACGCGGCGCCTGATCAATGACTCCGACCCGCGGCAGTCGCAGCCCGGTCAGGTCGGGGACCTTCCCTCCGAATGGCTCGACAACGTGCTGGACTCGGCCCTCGATCCGGCACGCGAACCCGAGTTGGCGGTTCTGCTCGTTGCGACCAACGCCCTGCGTTCGTTCGCGGAGAACCTCGCCTAGCGGCATCGGTGCACCGCGGCGCCGCCAACGCACGCCCCGGCGCGTGTCCCAATCCGACATCGCAGGGTTCGCCGCGCTGACCGGTGACGCACAGTGGATTCACACCGACGCTTCACGTGCTAGGGAGGGCCCGTTCGGAACCACCATCGCACACGGGTATCTGACTCTGTCCCTTGTTGTTCCACTGCTCGCCGAACTCCTCGACTTCACCAACGTGAGGATGGTCGTCAATTACGGGCTCAACCGGGTGCGGTTCCCGTCGGCGGTCCCGGCCGGTGCGCGCATCCGCCTGGCCGCGACCGTCACCGAGGTGACTCGGATCGGCGACGACTGCTATGAGCTCGTCATCCTCAGCAGGCTCGAATGCGACCGCGGCACCAAACCCGCAGCTGTCGTCGAGCTGATCTACCGCGCATACGAGTAACTTCATCAGAGGGGGAATACGTCCGTGTCGATCCTGAAAGCCATCCCATCGTGGACACCGCCGCGTGATCTCGGGGCGCTGAGAATCACCACCTCCGATGTCGACCCTGCAGCGTTCCTGCGCTCACTCGGAGCAGCAGGCATCGGCGCGCTGAAGCACCCCAGTGGAACCGCTGCCGCGCATTGTCGGCTCCTACTCGGCTCCGGCAGTGCGCTGCGCACTGCCGCCGGACGGGCGATCGGCCGAGACAATCYGGGACCGATAGTGCCCAAGCCCGGTGACAAGCGGTTCTCCGACAATGCGTATCGGGAGAACGCCGCGTACTTTTACCTGGCACAGCAGTACCTGCTTCTCGAACACCTGGTCAACGAGCTCATCGACGGCGCCGAACTGAATGAGGACACCGCGGTCAAAGCACGGTTTGCCGCCCGGTTCATTCTGGACGCCCTCAGCCCCACCAACACCCTCCCCGGCAACCCGGCAGCGATCCGCAAGGCTTTCGACACCGGTGGGCTCAGTCTCGTGCGTGGTCTTCGGAACTTTCTGCACGATCTCCGGCACAACGGAGGGTGGCCGTCGCAGGTCGATCGGTCACAGTTCGCGGTGGGCGTCGATCTCGGCGCCACACCCGGATCCGTTGTTTACCGCAGCGATCTGATCGAGCTCATCCAGTACACGCCGCAAACCCCCGATGTGTACGCGACCCCACTGCTGTTCTGCCCGCCGTGGATCAACAAGTTCTACATCATGGACCTGGCACCGGGAAAGAGCCTGATCGAATGGGCGGTTCAGCACGGCCACACCTGTTTCGCCATCAGCTACCGCAACCCGGATGCATCGATGAGTGGCCTCGGGTTCCGCGACTATCTCTTCGACGGCCCGCTCGACGCGGTCCGAGTCGTCCGCGAAATCACCGGCTCGGAGACGGTCAACCCCGTATCCATCTGCCTGGGTGGCACCCTCACCGCGCTGGGTCTGGCATACAACGCAGCCCAGGACGATCCGTCCATCGGATCCGCGACCTTCATCAATACTCACACCGACTTCACCGAGCCGGGAGTGCTCGGCGCGTTCACCGATGAGAACACGATCGTGGCGTTGGAGACGCAGATGGCCCGGAAGGGGTATCTCGATTCGTCGCAAATGGCACGCACCTTCAGCACCCTGCGCGCCAACGACCTGATCTTCCAGTACGTGATCAACAATTGGTTGCTCGGCAACAAGCCTCCCGCGTTCGACCTGCTCGCCTGGAATGCCGATTCCACCCGCATGCCCGCACGCATGCACGGGGAGTATCTGCGCTCGTGCTACCTGCGTAACGAGTTTGCGCGGGGCGAGTTCGAGATCAACGGGGAGCTCCTCGATCCCTCGAAGGTGGACATCGACAGCTACATCGTGGCGGCGGTCGACGACCATGTCGTGCCGTGGACGTCGAGCTACAAGACCACCCACCTGCTCGGCGGGGACAGCCGGTTCGTTCTGAGCACGTCCGGGCACATCGCCGGAATCGTCAACCCGCCGAGCCCGAAGGCCAAGCACTGGGTCAATGAGGCACACAGCGGCGATCCCCACGAGTGGAAGGCCGCCGCCGAGCTGCGGGACGGCACGTGGTGGCTGGACTGGGCGACGTGGCTCGCCGACCGAGCCGGCGCGAAACAGCCGGCGCCACCGGCGCTCGGCAACGCGACGTATCCGCCGCTCGACGACGCGCCCGGCGTCTACGTGCAGGAGGAGGCGTGACAGTGGCGAACACGGAGCCGACCTCCGCCACATTCGAGGTGGCGACTCGGCACGGACAGCAGGTTGCGGTGCACGTGAGCGGATCCGGTAACCCGGTGGTCCTGCTCAACGGTCTTGCGCGACCCATGGCGAGTTGGTCGGCCTTCACCCCTGTGCTGGGCGAGCGGATGATCGTATCGTTCGACGCCCCCGGCGTCGGCGCGTCGAAAACTCCGAAGCTGCCGTTGTCGATGCAGGCACTGTCGGACGTCGTCGCCGACGTGCTCGACGCGGTGGGCGTCGCACGGGCCGATGTCGTCGGCTTCTCGCACGGCGGCGCGATCGCCCAGCAGTTCGCCTTCAGCTCACCCGAACGAGTCCGCAGACTGGCCTTGCTGTCCACCTCCTGCGGTCGTGGGGCAACACCAGGTCCCGGAAAAAAGCTGTGGGCCACTACTATCGATCAGCGCAATCCTCGTCGCTGGGGGCTGGCACGTACGGTCGGTGCGCTCTGGCAGGTCGCGGCAGTAGCGAACTGGTCGAGTATCCCCCTGCTCGGATCGATCTCGGCGCCGACGCTGGTGGTGTGCGGTGAGTACGACCGGATCGTGCCGCCGACGAACAGTCACCTGCTTGCCGCGCGGATACCGAACGCGGTGATATCCGTCGTTCCGGCGGGACACGACCTGCAACGCCCGGATGTCGCGAACCCAGTCGCCATGCGGGTGTTGCGATTTCTCGATGGGCCCGTCGCCGAGGACGTGGCGGTAGATGACGACGCCGGCCTCAGCCCGTGTTGGTGAGCCCCACAGATTGTACGGAAACTACCGAAGGAGTTCAGTTGTCCTCGCTACATTTCGACGAACGCGTAGCCATCGTGACCGGAGCCGGCAACGGTCTGGGCCGATCGCACGCCCTCGAACTCGCGCGCCGGGGCGCGCGGGTGGTGGTCAATGACCTGGGTGGCTCGCTACATGGTGACGGACAGTCGACGGACGCGGCGCAGGCCGTCGTCGACGAGATCACCGCGTTCGGCGGTACGGCTGTCGCCAACCGTGACAGCGTCGCCACGGAAGAGGGCGGTCGCGCGATCGTCCAGACGGCACTCGATGAGTTCGGCCGACTGGACGTTCTGGTCAACAATGCAGGTATTCTGCGGGACAAGGCCTTTCACAAGATGGATGGCGCGATGATCGACGCCGTCATCGACGTTCACCTCAAGGGAACACTGTTTGTCACCCAACCCGCCTTCCGTGCCATGCGGGAGGCGGGCTACGGCCGCATCGTCAACACCAGCTCGGCCTCCGGCCTGTTCGGCAATTTCGGGCAGGCAAACTACGGCGCCGCGAAGGCGGGGATCGCAGGCCTTACCCGCGTTCTCGCGCTGGAAGGGGYGGCCTACGGCATCGTCGCGAACGCAATCGCGCCGATAGCCGCGACCCGCATGACGGCGGGGCTGCTGGGCGATCTGACAGCACACGTGACGCCGGAAGGCGTCAGCCCGGTGGTTGCGTTCCTCGCACACGAGGACTGCCCCGTCTCCGGGGCCGTGTACTCGGTCGCCGGCGGCCGGGTTGCAAAGATCTTCGTCGGAGAAACCTCGGGGGCAATTCTGGAGGAGCTGACGGCGGAAGCGGTCCGTGACCAGCTCTCCCAAATCGAGGATCAGAGCACATATCACGAGCCCACGTCATTGGACATGGCCACGGCGATCATCGCCCGCGCGCTCAGCTGACAAGCGGGTGCGGGCAGCGACCACGTCGCTGCCCGCACGTGCTTCCGTGCTCGACTCCCGCCGGCGAAACCCGTCGAGTTCGAATCTGCCTGTCAGTCCTGATGGTTCCTCCGGCGGCGCTCGATCATCTGATGCGAGACGAAGCGTTTGAGCTCCTGGAGGGTTTCCGGATGGAGCGTGCGCCGGACCGGCCCCTCGAGCGCCTCGGCGAGACGATCCACATACCGACTGGGGGTCATCCCGAACTCGACCCAAAGGTGTTCGTTCGCGATAGTGCCGAAAGGTAGCCACGTCAAAGCGAACTCGACGAGGGCGCTCTCCTCGCGGCAGACGGTAGCGATACCTCGACGACGGCCGAGATGGTTGATCGGCCGTCGAGTCGTTGCCGGTCGTTGAACATTTCTCATGTCAGATCCTTCGGAAGAGGGCGGCGAGGGCCTGGCCGCCACCGATGCACATGGTGACGATGCCGAGTTCGAGGTCGCGGCGCACCATGTCCTTCGCGATCCGCAGACTCAGGATCGCCCCGGTCGCCCCGACCGGGTGACCCAACGCGATCGCCCCACCGTACGGGTTGGTCTTCTCCGGGCTCAGCTTCGCGTCCCGGATCACCGCGACCGCCTGCGACGCGAACGCCTCGTTCAACTCGATCACATCGATATCACCGGG